>CAZZLX010000025.1:0-15743 GCA_964655235.1 uncultured Rhizobium sp. | reverse complement strand
GCAGCACCAGCTGGTCTATGCCGCACTGCGCGGCCGCATGGGGGGCGAGCTGCATGCGCTGGCCCTCCAGACCTCGACTCCCTGATTGTAAGGAAAGCCGCCATGAGCGACCCCGTCGTCTTCGACCGCATCCGCCAGGACATCAAGGACAACGACGTCGTCCTCTACATGAAGGGGACGCCGGTATTCCCGCAGTGCGGCTTCTCCGCCGCGGTCGTCCAGGTGCTGACCCACGCCGGCGTCAAGTTCAAGGGCGTGAACGTTCTGACCGATCCGGAGGTGCGCGAAGGCATCAAGGCCTTCGCCAACTGGCCGACGATCCCCCAGCTCTACGTGAAGGGCGAGTTCGTGGGCGGCTGTGACATCGTCCGCGAGATGTACGAGACCGGCGAGCTGCAGAGCCTGCTCAAGGACAAGGGCATCCAGGTCACCGCCGCCGCGGCGCAGTAACCGGACGCTTCAGACTTACGAAGGGCGCGGAGGTCGGCTCCGCGCCCTTTCTTTTCAGCCGACGTTCTTGCGGAAGAGATCGAGCGTGCGCTCCCGGGCGATCCGGGCCGAGACCGGCTCCCAGCTCGCGCGCTCGTCGCAGTTGAAGCCGTGGTCGGCCGGGTAGATGTAGATCGCGACGTCGGGGCGCGCCTTCCGGATGATCTCGACGTCGGTCAAAGGGATGCCCTTGTCGCGCTCGCCGAAATGCAGCTGCGTCGGGCAGCCGGGCTTCTCGTCCTTGTGCGGCACGATCGCGCCGCCGTAGTAGCCGGATGCCGCTTGCACGCCGAGCCGTGTCGCGGAGACGAAAGCGAGCGAGCCGCCCCAGCAGTAGCCGACGACGCCGACGCGGCCGGCCGAGCCTGCGGTGGTGACCGCGACCTTGAGATCCTTCAGCACGTCGTCGAGCGACAGCTTCTGGCGCGTGTCCCGGCCGGCGGGGATGTCGTTGGGCCCATATCCCAGCTCGATGCCGGGCTTCACGCGGTCGAACAGCGCCGGCGCCACGCACATGTAGCCGTCGGCGGCATAGCCATCCGCGACCTTCCTGATGTGCTGGTTGACGCCGAAGATCTCCTGGATGACGACGAGGCCGCCGCGCGGCTTGCCCGAGGGCTGGGCGATATAGGCATCGAACTTGTGCCCGTCGGACGCCGTGAGCTTGATCGTCTCGGCCATGCTGATCTCCGGGTGAGGGGATGGCGAAAACTATAGCGGACTTTATCGGCGCTGCGCGATGAAGACGCCGGCGAGGATCGCTGCGGCCGAAACGATCAGCGGCAACGTCAGCGGCTCGCCGAGCAGCCAGAGCGCGGCGAAGACGCCGGCCGGGGTCTGCAGGAACTGCACGGGGCCGATGCGCGCGATGCCGCCGACACCGAGCGACCAGTACCAGGCGACATAGGCGACGATGCTCGACCCGATCGCGAGCTGCGCGATGGCGAGCCATGGGAGCGCCGGAACCTGGGCGAGCTGCCCGATCGTTGTCAGGAACGGCAAGGTGGGCGCGAGCACAAGGCTCGCGAGGCCGACGGACCAGAGGGTCGCCGACAGCGCAGCGTATCCCGATTGCTGCAGGCGCCCGCCGGCGACGTAACCGACCGAGGCGATACAGCCGGATGCGAGCACCACCATGTCGCCGAGCAGTGTGGCGCCGCCGCTGTCGAGGTCGCGGCCGGAGACCAGCGCGAACTCTCCGGAAAGCGCGATCGCCGACCCGATCCACCACATGCGTCCCGGCAGGCGCCGCTCGACCGCCGAGGCGACGAGGCCGGTCACCAGAGGGCTCACCGCCAGGATCAGCGCCGCATGCGAGGCCGATGTCATCCGCTGGCCGACGTTGAACAGCAGCGGGAACACGATCATGCCGGTCAGGCTGGAGATCGCGAGCAGCACGAGGAGCGGGCGCGTCTTCGGCGGGGCGAGGCGGAGAAGCAGGATCGCAGGCCAGGCGACGAGGCCCGACAGCGTCATGCGCAGCACGCCGACCAGGATCGGATCGACGACCTCGACGGCGACCTTGGCCGCGACCGGCGTCAGCCCCCAGAGCGTCACCGCGAACACGGCGACGATCAGGGGAGCGGCCGGCCGCGCCCCGGTCATGCGTCGAACCTGGTCATACGTTGAAGCGGAAGTGGAGGATGTCGCCGTCCTTCACGACGTAGTCGGCGCCCTCGACCCGCATCTTGCCGGCGTCCTTCACCGCCTGCTCGCTGCCGAGCGCGACGAAGTCGTCATAGGCGATGGTCTCGGCGCGGATGAAGCCGCGCTCGAAGTCGGTGTGGATCGCGCCAGCGGCCTCCGGCGCCTTGGCGCCGCCATGGACCGTCCAGGCATGCGCCTCCTTCGGGCCCACCGTGAAGAAGGTGATCAGGTCGAGCAGGCCGTAGCCCGCACGGATCACGCGGGCAAGCCCGGTCTCCTCGAGCCCGAGATCGGCGAGGAACACCTTCCGCTCCTCGGGATCTGAGAGCTGCGCCACTTCCGCCTCGATCGCGGCGGAGATCACGACGAAGGCGGCACCTTCGGCCTTCGCCATCGCGGCGACCTTGGCGGAGATCGCGTTGCCGTTCGCGGCCGAGCCTTCCTCGACATTGGCGACGTAGAGCACGGGCTTGGAGGTGATGAGCTGAAGGCCCTTCAGGATCCTCTTCTCGTCGTCGGAGACCTTAACCGTGCGCGCGGCCTTGCCGGCGCGCAACGCTTCCAGCACGCGCTCGGCGACGGCGAGGCGCTCCTTCGACTCCTTATCGCCGCCGCGCGCCTTCTTTTGATCGGCGTTGACGCGGCGTTCGAGCGAGTCGAGGTCGGAGAGCATCAGTTCGGTCTCGACCGTCTCGGCATCGCGCAGCGGGTCGATCGAGCCCTCGACATGGGTGATGTCGCCGGACTCGAAGCAGCGCAGCACGTGAACGATGGCGTCGACCTCGCGGATATTGCCGAGGAACTGGTTGCCGAGGCCTTCCCCCTTGGAGGCGCCGCGCACCAGCCCGGCGATGTCGACGAACTCGAGCGAGGTCGGCACGGTCTTCGCCGACTTCGCCAGCTTCGCGAGCGTGTCGAGGCGCGGATCGGGAACCGGCACGCGGCCGACGTTCGGCTCGATCGTGCAGAACGGATAGTTCGCCGCCGCCGCCGCGGCGGTCTCGGTCAGCGCGTTGAAGAGCGTCGACTTGCCGACGTTGGGCAGGCCGACGATGCCGCAGTTGAAGCCCATGTCAGGTCTCTGGCTCGGTCTTGGGGGATGGAGGGTCTTTGCGCGGCGGCTTCGGCCGCGGCGGGAATAGCGCGAGGGTGCAGCGGTTCATGTACTCGCCGTCACGCCCATCGATGAGTAGAGGGGCCTCGTCCGCCACCACGTCGAGCAGCTTCGTCAGCCACTCGCGGTCGGCCTTGGCAAAGTCGTTGAGGACCCAGGCGTGGACCAGGTCCTTGTGCCCGGGATGGTCGACGCCGAGGCGGACGCGCCAGAAGTTCGGATCGGTGAGGCCGGCGATGGAGCGGATGCCGTTGTGGCCGCCGGAACCGCCGTTCAGCTTCACCTTCACGCGGCCGGGCTCGAGGTCGATCTCGTCGTAGAAGACGACGGTCTTCTCCGCCGGGATCTTGAAGAAGCGTTGAGCATCGCCGACGGCTTCGCCCGACAGGTTCATGTAGGTCATCGGCTTGAGCAGAAGCACCTTCTCGCCGGCGATCGTGCCGTCGGAAGCGAGCCCGCGAAAGCGCGACCGCCACGGCTGGAAGCCGTGGCGGTCGTGGATTCGATCTACCGCCATGAACCCGATGTTGTGGCGGTTCCCGGCGTCTCCGGGCCGGGGATTGCCCAGCCCGGCGAAGAGCCACATGACGTCGGGCTACTTCTTCTCGGCCTTCTTGTCGCCACCGGCGGCCGGAGCAGCCGCACCAGCGGCTGGCGCGGCACCCGCAGCAGCACCCGGCGCGGCGGCGGCAGCGTCGCCTTCGGCGGCCGCGGCAGCCACAGGCGCCTCTTCGACGTAGACCGTCGGCGCGGCGATCGAGGCGATGGTGAAGTCGCGCGCGATCGTCGGCTTCACGCCCTCGGGCAGCTTCACATGGCTGATGTGGATCGAGTCGCCGATGTCGAGGCCGGTCAGGTCGGCGGTGAACAGCTCGGGGATCGAGTCCGCGAGGCAGTAGACCTCGACCGCGTGGCGCACGACGTTGAGCACGCCGCCGCGCTTCAGGCCCGGTGCCGCACCCTCGTTCTCGAAGTGGATCGGCACCGCGACCGTGATGCGGGTCTTCGGGCCGACGCGCAGGAAGTCGGCGTGGATCGGACGATCCTTCACGGGATCCAGCTGCACTTCGCGCGGCAGAACCTTGTGGCTTTCGCCATCGACGGTCACCGTCGCCAGGCGCGCGAAGAAGCTCTCCTTGTTGGCGACGCGCTCGAGAGCGCGCTGCTCGATGCTGATCAGAAGAGGCGGCTTCTTGTCGCCATAGATGACGCCGGGAACCCGATCGCTACGACGGGTTGCCCGGGCGGCCCCTTTCCCAGCCCGGTCTCGCCGCTCGGCGGCGAGGGTCACATTCTCAGCCATGTCACATCGACTCCTTGGGTCAAAACAATTGGGCCACGTGGCCCGGCAGCATCCGATCCGGCCTCCAGGGGTGCCGGCATCGGAATCTCGGTGAATTCTAGTCGAAAAGGCTCGAAACCGAACGCTCTTCGCTGATCCGGCGCATCGCTTCGGCGACCAGGCCGGCGATCGGCAGCTGGCGGATGTTGCGGGAATTGCGGACGGCCTCGGTCGCGGCGATCGAGTCCGTGATCACCATCTCTTCCAGCGGCGATCTGGCGATGCGGTCGACCGCCTGGCCGGAGAGCACGCCATGGGTGCAGTAGGCGGAGACGCCGATGGCGCCCTCGGCCATCAGTGCCTCGGCCGCGTTGCAGAGGGTGCCGCCGGAATCGACGATGTCGTCGACCATGAGGCAGCGCCGCCCTTTCACGTCGCCGATCACGTTCATGACCTCGGAGACACCGGCGCGCTCGCGTCGCTTGTCGATGATCGCGAGGTCGCATTCCAGCCGCTTGGCGACGGCACGGGCGCGGGCCACGCCGCCGACGTCGGGCGAGACCACCACGAGCTCGGCGCCGTCATGACGGTTCTGGACGTCCTTCACGAAGTCGGGCGCGGCGAACAGGTTGTCGAGGGGGATGTCGAAGAAGCCCTGGATCTGGGCGGCATGCAGGTCGATGGTCAGCACGCGGTCGGCGCCGGCGGTGGTGATCAGGTTGGCCACCAGCTTCGCCGAGATCGGGGTGCGCGGCCCGGATTTGCGATCCTGTCGGGCGTAGCCGTAGTAGGGCATCACCGCGGTGATGCGGCGGGCGGACGAGCGGCGGAGCGCGTCGATCCCGACCAGCAGCTCCATCAAATGGTCGTTCGCGGGGAACGAGGTCGACTGCACGAAGAAGACGTCTTCGCCACGGATGTTCTCGTGGATCTCGACGAAGACTTCCTGGTCGTTGAAGCGCTTCACCGAGGCCTTCACCAGCGGAAGGTTCAGATACGCGCAAATCGCCTCGGCCAGCGGCCGATTGCTGTTGCCCGTCATGACCTTCATGCGTTGGACCCCTTTGGCCGGGGGGCGCGAGACCCCGGTCCCCGACGACGCCCGTCACCGTCGGCGCGCGGTTTCTAGCAGGGGGGCGGGAGGCTGTAAATGTCCGCCGGGTGCGGCAAAAGGCTGTCCGGGCGTTAGTCGAACAAAGCGAGAACTCCGGTGTAGCCGTAAAGCCGGCTGGCCGAGATTTCGCCATTGCCGAAGAACCCGGTCAGCGGGAAGTCGCCGAGGGAGGCGGCGATCATCTCCGCCTCGGTCGATTCCCCCTCGAAAAGATGCGGACCGCGGGCCACGCAGGAATAGTAGAGGCCGGCCGCCGGGGTGGCGTTCCGGCGCGCTTTGAGCCGCCCCAGCATCCGCTCCAGATCCTCTGCGGCGGTCCTTGGGTCCCGGCGGCAGAAGGTGACGCGGTCGCCGGCGGTTACCTCGTCGCCGATGCCGACCCAGCCGCGATCGGGGTCGACCCCGATCAGGTTCCGGACGAGGTAGTCGCCGGTGTCGGATCCCGGTACCGCGAGCGCTGCGTGAAGCGCCTGGGCCTTCTCGCCGGAACTCGCCAAGTCGGCCTTGAGCACGTCGACCGCCGGCTCGCCCTCGATCGTCTTGATGATGTTTCCCTCGGCGTCGGTAACGAGGCGGGACGGGCCGATCGGCGAGCAGGCCTGGGAGAGGCCGCAGGCGACCGCGATGTCGCTAGCGAACAAGACGCCGGAGATACCGCCTTCCGCAGCTCCGGCGCCCGTGCCGGCCACCTGGGCATGACGGCTGCGCGATGCGGTGAGCCCGCCGACGAGGTAGCAGGGAAGCTCCTCGGCAAGCCGGGCTATCGTCTCGGGCGTCTTCGGATTCCGCGGATCCGCATGCACGATGCCGAAGCTGGGCTGCTTCTCCGATACCCAATCGCCGTGATCGCGGCGGAAGCGCTCCAAGCCGTGCTCGAGCCCTGAGACGATCCGGAACGATCCTTCGGGCAGGGCGCCTATCATCACCGATAATGCCGGCCGGTCGAAGTAGCCGGCAGCTGTGGCACTCACGCCGAGCCCGACCGTCCCCACCCACTCCTTCACGCCCGTCGCCTCGCGCAGTCGCCCGACCAGCGACGGCAGCTCGGCCGCGAAGCTATCGGTCGCATAGACGAAGCCGAGATTGGCGCCCGCGGGCAGCGGCGAAAGGCCGGCCAGCGCGAGCGCGACGGCCTCGTCGGCGTCGTCGCCGGCCGCATGCGAGGAGACGAACGCTGTCATCCCGGTGACGGCATTTCGATGAGCTGCTTCACCAGAGGCGCCAGGCGACCGACGATGATCTTCACGCCCTCGGCGTTCGGATGGATCCCATCCTTCTGGTTCAGCCTGGGCTCGAGCGCGACGCCGTCGAGCAGGAACGGATAGAGCGGCACGTCGTGCTTGTCGGCGAGGCGGGGAAATATCGAGGCGAACTCCTCGCGGTAGTCGGGTCCCAGGTTGAGCGGGGCCAGCATGCCGAGGATCATCACCTTCACGTTCTTCTCCTTGAGCCGTGCGATGATCTTGTCGAGGTTCTCGTAGGCCTTGGCCGGGCTCAGGCCGCGGAGCGCGTCGTTGGCGCCGAGAGCCACCAGCGCGTAGGTCGGGTTGTCGGCGAGCGCCCAGTCGAGACGGGCGAGCCCGCCGGCGGTGGTGTCGCCGGAGACGCCGCCGTTCAGGATGACGACGTCGAGCCCCTGACCCTTCAGCACCGCTTCGAGCTGGGAGGGCAGCGACTCCGCGATCGGCAGGCCGAAGCCCGCCGTCAGGCTGTCGCCCAGCATCAGCACGCGCGCCGATGCCGCCGAGGCTGCCGGCGCCTGCCCGGCCAGCAGGCACAAAGCCGCGAGGGCGGCAGCCAATTCGTTGACAATCCTCTTCAAGGGACCACCTTTCAATCCGGTACCTGGCCTATCGGCCGCGTTCAGCTTTCACGCCCAAAATCCCCGGAACACGCCCGATGCCCGATGCTTCCACCGATGGCGCTCTGCTCGAGCTTGCGGACGTCCAGGTCAGCCTGCCGAGCACTGTCGGACCCGTCAACATCCTGCGCGGCATCGACCTCGCCATCGGCCGCGGTGAAGCGGTCGCGGTGGTGGGGCCGTCGGGTGCCGGCAAGTCGACGCTGATGATGGTGGTGGCTGGCCTCGAACGGGTCAGCTCCGGTCGCATCTCGCTCGCGGGCCAGGATCTCTCGACGCTGGATGAAGATGGGCTCGCTCTGCTCCGGCGCAAGCATGTCGGCATAGTTTTTCAGAGCTTCCGCCTCGTGCCGACGATGACGGCGCTCGAGAACGTCGCGGTGCCGCTGGAGCTGGCCGGACGCGGCGATGCGTTCGACGCGGCGGCGGAGGCGCTTCGGTCGGTCGGGCTCGGCCATCGCCTCGAGCACTATCCCGACCAGCTTTCCGGCGGCGAGCAGCAGCGTGTCGCGATCGCGCGCGCGGTCGTCGCCAAGCCATCCCTGATTCTCGCCGATGAGCCGACCGGCAATCTCGACGGCGACACCGGTCACCAGATCATCGATCTGCTGTTCGAGCGCCGCCGCGCCGCGGGCTCGACCCTGATGCTGATCACCCACGATCCCGAGCTCGCGGCCCGCGCCGACCGCATCATCCGCCTCGCCGACGGCAAGGTCGTCGGAGCCGAATCTTGATTGGCCTGGCGCTCAGGTTCGTCCGCCGCGAGCTGCGCGGCGGCCTAAAGGGGTTCCGTCTCTTTATCGCCTGCCTGGCGCTCGGCGTGGGCGCGATCGCGGCGGTGGGCTCGGTGACGTCGTCGCTGATGGCCGGCCTCGCCAGCGACGCGCGGGCGATCCTCGGCGGCGACGTCGAGGTGTCGCTGACCCAGCGCGAGGCCTCGCCCGCGGAGCGCAGCTTCCTCGATCGCTTCGGCAGGCTTTCCCAGGTCGCCGAGCTCCGGGCGATGGCGGTCAAGACCGGTGGCGACGACCGGGTCCTGGTCGAGCTCAAATCGGTCGACGCGGAGTATCCGCTGGCCGGGACCTTGGGCTTCGAGCCCGATCAGGCATTGGCGCAGGTCCTCGTCGGACGTGGTGCAGCGATCGAGCCGACGCTCGCGGCCCGGCTCGACCTCAAGGTCGGCGACACGCTCGCGGTCGGCGAGGCGAAGCTCGAGATCCGCGCGATCCTCGCGCGCGAGCCGGACAAGGCGACCGGCGCCTTCACCTTCGGTCCGCGCGTGCTCGTGTCGTTCGACACGTTGCGCGCGACCGGCCTGCTGCTCCCGGGCAGCCTAGTGCGGCACATGTACCGGATCGCGCTCGCGCCGGGCATCACGGTCGCCGATCTGCGGGCGGCCGCGAACGCCGCGCATCCCGATGCCGGATGGCGCATCCGCGCCTTCGACGAGGCGGCGCCTGGCCTTCGCCGCTTCCTCGAGCGGATCGGCCAGTACCTGACGCTGGTCGGATTGACTGCGCTGCTGGTCGGCGGGGTCGGCGTCGGCAATGCGGTCCGCAGCTACCTCGACGGCAAGCTCGCCGCGATCGCCACGTTGAAGGCGCTCGGCGCGCCTGCGCGGCTCGCTTTTGCGACATACCTTATGCTGGTCCTGACGATGGCAATCGGGGGCATCCTGATCGGCCTCGTGCTCGGCGCGGCTGCGCCGGCGATCTTCGGGAGCGCGCTCGCTTCGGTGCTGCCGATCCAGGCGAAGGTCGGCATTTACTGGGCACCTCTGGCGATCGCCGGGGCATGCGGCCTCTTAACCACGATCGCCTTCGCCCTGGTGCCGCTGGCGCGCGCCTCGCAGGTGGCGCCCGGCGATCTCTTCCGTGCCCAGATCGCGCCGCCGCGGCTATTTCCCGGCTGGATGCCGATCCTCGGCACCGCGCTGGCCTTCCTAGCGCTCTGCGTGCTCACGGTCGCAACCGCGCAGGACCGCGTGATCGCTCTCTGGTTTCTGCTGGGCTCGGTCGGATCGGTCGTCGTCTTTCACGGCACGGCGACCGGGATCGCCGCCCTCGCCCGACGCGCCGGCCGGCCGAGCCGGCCGCTGCTGCGCCTGGCCCTCGCCAACCTGACGCGGCCCGGATCGCCGATGGGTGCGCTGGCGTTGTCGCTTGGCCTCGGCCTCACCGTGCTGGTCGCGGTCGCGCTGATCGAGCGCAACCTCGACCGCCAGGTGAACGAACGCATTCCGGAACGCGCGCCGACCTTCTTTTTCATCGACATCCAGCCCGACCAGGCCGACGCCTTCGACGCTCTGGTTCGCGCGACACCTGGCGCCAGCGAACTCGTGCGCACGCCGATGATCCGCGGCCGCGTCGCCAGCGTGAACGGGGTGCCGGCGGACCGCGTGCAGGTGGCGCCAGGCGCCGCCTGGGCACTGCAGGGCGACCGCGGCTTCTCGTACTCGAAGACGCAGCCGGCGAACGCGCGCACCGTCGAGGGCCGGTGGTGGCCCGCGGACTACGCGGGTCCGCCCCTGGTCTCGGTCGACGCCAACATCGCGCGTGGGCTCGGCATCGGCATAGGCGACCGCATCGGCCTGAACGTGCTCGGCCGCGAGATCGAGGCGGAGATCGCCTCGCTGCGCGAGGTCGACTGGGGCACGCTGGCGATGAATTTCACCTTCATCTTCGCGCCCGGCATCCTCGACCGCGCGCCGCAGACGCATCTCGCGACCGTGCATCTTTCGTCGCCGGCGGAGGAGGGACGCCTGCTCGCCGCGCTCGGCAAGCAATTCCCGAACGTCTCGGCGGTGCGCGTGAAGGACGCCCTCGATGCCGCCAATCGTATCCTCGAAGGCATCGCCTTCGCCGTCCGTGTGACCGCGGCGGTGACGCTTGCCGCCGGCACCCTGGTGCTTGCCGGCGCGGTCGCCGCCGGCCATCGCCGCCGCGTCAAGGACGCGATCGTTCTCAAGGTGCTCGGCGCGCGCAGGATCGAGGTCTTGAGCGCCTATCTGCTCGAATTCGGCCTTCTCGGCCTCGTGATTGCCGCGATCGCCGCGATCGCGGGCACTGTCGCGGGCTGGGCGATCCTGGTCTTCGCGATGAAGAGCGACTTCGCGTTCTCAATGACCGCGGTCGCCGGATCGGCATCGCTGTCGGTGGTGTTGACGGTGCTGCTGGGGCTGGTCGGCACATGGCGCGCGTTGGGCCAGAAGGCGGCGCCGATGCTCCGCGACGTTTGAGGAGACGAGAGATGAGCATGAAAGGCAGCTGCCACTGCGGCCAGGTCGAGTACACGGTCGAAGGCGAGCCCGGCAAGGTGATCGAGTGCAACTGCTCGCATTGCAGCCGGAAGGGCTATCTCCTCTGGTTCGTGCCGCGTGACCACCTGAAGGTGACCAGGGGCAACGCGACCCTCTCGACCTACATGTTCAACAAGCACGTGATCCGGCACCAGTTCTGCCCGACCTGCGGATCGGCACCGTTCGGCCTCGGGCGCGATCCCAAGGGCAACGAGATGGCAGCCATCAACGTCCGCTGCATCGAGGGCATCGACCTCGACCGCCTCGACCGCCAGAAGTTCGACGGCAAGTCGCTCTAGCAGGGACTTCTAGTAGGGGAACGTCCGGCGCGGCTGGATCGCGCCGGGATAGGGCGCGAAAGAGCGCGGCGTCGTCGAGGATGACGACGGCGCCTGGCGCGACCGCTGTTCCTGCGCCGGCTGCTGAGCCGCGAGACGCTGCGAGAGCGCGTTGAAGCTCGTGTTGAGCGTCTCGGTCAGGCTGCGGTTGGCATCGCGAAGGCCGGCGCTGAGCTGGCTCCCGACGCCGTCGAGCTTGGTTCCCATCGCCTGGAGCCTGGCGCCGGCCTCGGTCAGGTTCGTTCCGACCGCGTCGAGTTTTGCAGTCAACGCCTCAATCCGCTCGTCGATCTTGTCGGCGCGGGCCATCCGCACCTCGACGCGCCGACCTGTCTCTGCGTTCTGTGCGTAGAGCAGGCCGAACCCGCCCAGCATCGCAATGAAGATCGCGGCCGCGGCGAGGCTCGTCGGCTCGATCGAGCGCGGCTTCTCCGCCGGCGCGTCGATCCCGGCCTGGGGCTTCGCTGCGGGATCTTGCGTATCGACGATCTTCCGGCCCGCCATATCGATCACCTTACCCATGTGATGATTTCTTCCTCTTCGCGGCGGCGCTCAGGGTCTGGTCGATGCCGTAGGTCGTGATGTGCCCGCAGTCGGCGCAGACCAGCGGCAGGATGGGCCCGCGGTTGAGCAGATCGTCGCCGTAGATCACAGGCTGGAGGATGCGGTCGCTGTCGCGCCCGCAGGACAGGCAGAGCTTGAGCGCGCCGAGTTCGGCGAGCGCGCGCACGGCGTCGCGCGCGCGAAGATCGTCGGGGCCGAGCGGCCTGCTCTTGTCCTCGTCCTTCTTGGCTTCGTCCCGGACGGCTTCCTCGGACATGTCGGCTCCCGCGCTGATGCTGACTGATACGAAGCGCCGGTGGCGCTCCTGCGGAGAGGCACCCGCGGCGCCGATGTTCCGCGAGTCGCGGCGCGTGATGGCGGTATCCTTTGCCGCCGTTGCCCAGAGATGGCCAAAGCTTCGGCCCGAAAGCCGCCCCAATGCTGCGCGAGGAATGGATGGAAAGGACGTCCATCCATGCTTCGCGCCGTCGCCCTGGTCCTCGCTCTCGCCTTCGCTGCGCCGGCATCGGCCCAGCCCGTCGAGCCCTATGCGCTCCCGCAGGTCCCGAACGCGCCCGACATCGTCGCCGAGAGCGCCAGGCGCATCCTGGAAGGGATCCGGCGCTTGATCGAGCGGATGCCGATGTTCGAGCCGCCTCGCGTGACTCCCGAAGGGGACATCATCCTGAAGCGGATCCGGCCGCCCTTTCCGGACGTGGACGAGGCCAAGACCGGCGATCCGGCCCATGACGGAGTAGATTTCTAGGGTTTCTCAGGATTTTGTGGTCCTGACACCAAGGTTCAGCTATATACTGTAACCCTCGGGCATTGCTGTCCCAATCCGGCCCGGGCTTCGTGCTGAACCCTGGACGTGATGACCAACCGTCGCCTCGACCCGCTCAAGGACTACGCGTTTCGCCAGCTCCGGGAGCTGCTGGGCCCTATCCAGCCCAAGAGCAACCGCGCGCCGATCCTGCTTTCCGTCGGCGAGCCGCAGAACCAGCCTCCGGCCTGCATCGCCGAGGAAATCGCCAAGAACGCCGACAAGTGGAACCGCTACACGGACCATGCCGGCACGCCCGAGTTCCGGAAGGCCGTCGCCTCCTGGCTGACCCGACGCTACCGGCTGCCGGCCGGGATGGTGAATCCGGACAAGCACATCCTCCCGATCCCCGGATCGCGCGAGGGCCTGTTCATGGCGGCGCTGTTCGCGGTGCCGGAGACCAAGGCCGGCAAGAAGCCGGCGGTCCTGATCCCGAACCCCTCCTATCACGTCTATACCGGGGCGGCGCTGATCGCCGGTGCCGAGCCGGTCTACCTGCCGGCGCGGAAGGAGACCGACTTTCTTCCCGATCTCGACGCGATCGCCAAGGCCGACCTGGAGCGCGCGGCGGTCTTCTATCTCTGCACGCCGGTCAACCCGCAGGGCACGGTCGCGACGCTCGACTACCTGAAGCGCGCGATCGAGCTGGCGCGGCGCTACGACTTCCTGCTCGTCGTCGACGAGTGCTATGCCGAGATCTACGACAAGGTGCCGCCGCCCGGCGCGCTGGAGGCTTGCGCCGCGCTCGGCGGCAGCATGGATCATGTCGTGATCGCGCACTCTCTCTCGAAGCGCTCGAGCGCCCCGGGCCTTCGCTCCGGCTTCGTCGCCGGCGCGCCGGAGTCCATCCAGGCCTTCGTCAACGTGCTCAACTATGGCGCTGCCGGCATGAGCCAGCCGACGCTGGCGGCGGCGACCGCGCTCTGGTCGGACGAGAAGCACGTCGAGGCCAATCGCGAGATCTATCGGCGCAACTTCGACATCGCCGACCGGGTGATCGACGGCCGCTACGGCTACTACAGGCCGGCCGGCGGCTTCTACCTTTGGCTGGACGTCGGCGACGGTGCCGAGGCGGCGAAGAAGCTGTGGAGCGAGGCGGGCATCCGCGTGCTGCCCGGCGGCTTCATGTCGTGGCCCGACCACACCGGCAGGAACCATGGCAAGCCCTACATCCGGGTCGCGATGGTCTATGACGAGCCGATGATGGAGACGGCGCTCAAGCTCATGACGCAGGTGCTGTAGCGATGGTCGCGGAAGCAGGCTTCCTTCCCGAAGGCGCCGAGGTCTTCCTCAAGCGCCGGACGCAAGAGTTCCTGGGAACGGCCCTGGTGCTGTTCGGCCTGTTCCTCGTCGCCTGCATCGTCTTCTACGTGCCCGGCGACCGTTCGTTCAGCGTCGCGACGGATCGTCCGATCGCTCATCCGCTGGGCGCGATTGGCGCGAACGTCGCCGACGTGCTGGTCCAGGGCCTCGGCGCTTCCGGCCTCGTGCTGGCGCTCGTCGTTCTGGTCTGGGGCGCCCGCTTCCTCATCCACCGGCCTGTCACCCGTTTCTGGCTCCGGCTTACCGCCTTGCCGGCGGCGACGCTCTCGGTGTCGGTCGCGCTCGCGCTGCTTCCGGCGCAACTCCTGTGGCCCGAGCTTCCCGATCTCCGCCTCGGCGGCGGTTTCGGGCAGCTGGTCGTGGCGAAGCTGATCGCCTGGGTCCCGCCCTGGGGCGGGCTTGCCGCGACGAGCCTGATCTCGGCCGGCGCGACCGCGCTCGCGGTGCCGCTTGCCGCGGTCGCCTTCGGTCTTTCGGTCGGCGACTGGATGTTCCTGATGCGCAGCGGCGGCAAGGGGCTCGCGGTCGGCGGTCGGGCCGCGTGGCGGCTCGGTGTCATCGGCGGCCGTGCCGGCAGCCGCGCGGCGCAGGCCGGATACAAGAAGGCGAGCGCGTTCACGGCCAAGACGCCGAAGCGGATCGAGCCGCGCCTCGTCGCGCGCCCGTCGCGGGCGACCGACGACGAGCCGGAGGATCCGCCGCTGGTCCTCGATCGCGCCGCGGAGCCGGAGGCGAGGACGCCGAAGGCCGAGCCGCTGGTCGCGGCCAAGCCGGCAGCGCCGAAGAAGTCGGAGTCGAAACGCCAGTCGCGCCTTGCCCTCGAGGAAGCCGGCGGCGACTACCGCCTGCCGCCGCTCGACATCCTGACGCTGGCCAAGAGCGGCCCGGTCGCGAAGCTGGACGAAGGCGCGCTCTCGGAGAACGCGCGGCTGCTCGAGTCCGTGCTCCAGGAATTCGGCGTGAAGGGGCAGATCGTGAAGGTGCGGCCGGGACCGGTCGTCACCCTCTACGAGCTGGAACCGGCTCCGGGCATCAAGTCGTCGCGCGTGATCGGCCTCGCCGACGACATCGCGCGATCGATGAGCGCGCTCTCGGTGCGCGTCGCGGTCATACCGGGCCGCAACGTCATCGGCATCGAGCTTCCGAACGGCAGCCGCGAGACGGTCTACCTGCGCGAGCTGCTCGGCACCGAAGCCTATGACCGCTCGGGCGGCCGCCTGCCGCTCATCCTCGGGAAGGACATCGGCGGCGCGCCCGTGGTCGTCGATCTCGCGCGCATGCCGCACCTGCTGGTCGCCGGCACCACCGGCTCGGGCAAGTCGGTCGCCATCAACACCATGATCCTGTCGCTGCTCTACCGGCATTCGCCGGCGAGCTGCCGCTTCATCATGATCGACCCGAAGATGATCGAGCTGTCGGTCTATGACGGCATTCCGCATCTGCTGTCGCCGGTCGTCACCGATCCGAAGAAGGCCGTGATGGCCCTCAAATGGGTCGTGCGCGAGATGGAGAACCGCTATCGCGCGATGTCGAAGCTGGGCGTGCGCAACGTCGCCGGCTACAACGCCCGCCTGCTCGATGCGCGGCGCAAGGGCGAGACGCTGACGCGCAAGGTGCAGACCGGCTTCGATGCCGAGGGCAAGCCGGTCTTCGAGGAACAGGCGCTGGACCTGACGCCGCTGCCCTTCATCGTCGTCATCATCGACGAGATGGCCGACCTGATGCTGGTCGCGGGCAAGGACGTCGAATGGGCGGTGCAGCGCCTGGCGCAGATGGCGCGCGCGGCGGGCATCCATATCGTGATGGCGACGCAGCGTCCCTCGGTCGACGTCATCACCGGCACGATCAAGGCCAATTTCCCGACCCGCATCTCGTTCCAGGTCACCTCGAAGATCGACAGCCGCACCATCC
>CAZZLX010000024.1:0-16028 GCA_964655235.1 uncultured Rhizobium sp. | reverse complement strand
GCTGGGCGCCGCCGAACGAGAACGACACCGGCGCCTATGTGCGGGCCGTGGCCGCGAGTGTAGGCGTTGGGGCGGACGACGAGATCGACGTTCATGACTACGCCACCCTGCGTCCGCTCACCACGGCGATCATCCGCCACGAGAATGAGCAGCAGCCCTACACGGATGCCGAGATCGACGCGGGACTGGTTCTGGCCGGGGTGGAGCCCCCTCAGCGGCCGCTGACGCAAACGCGGACGGTCCAAGGCGGGCAGGTAGCGGCCGGCGCCACGGTTCTCGGGCTGACGGCCGAGGTCGTCCGCCAGGTCGAGCCCGCGATCCCGCTGCTGCAGTCGATGCTCCAGGTTGCGCCGTGGGTGGTCGGCGCCGCCGCGCTCGCCGGTATCGCCTACATGATCTGGGCGCGGATCGACGACCGACGCAGGGGGCTCCGATGACCGCGATCATCGGCCGACTGCTCGCCGCCTATGCCCTGAAGCTCGTCGGACTCGCCGCAATCTTAGGCGCTGTTGCCGCGGTCCTATTCGGTGCCCGCCAGGCTGGACGCAACGCCGAGCGCGTCGAGCGCATCCGCAGAACCATCGAGGTGCAACATGACCAACTGGATGCCGCGTCTCGCCGTCCTCGCGATCGGGGCGACCTTGCTCGCCGGATGCGCGACCGCTCGTTCTGATGGGGCAGGGTGCCCGCCGGTTCCGGCTTACAGTCGCGAGTTCCTGGCAAGGGCGGCGGGCGAGCTGGAGCAGCTGCCCCCTGGGGCGGCGATCGAGCAGATGCTCGTCGATTATGGGGTGATGAGGGAGCAGGCGAGGGCGTGTCGGTGAGTTCGTGTCTGGGGCTCGAGTTCTGAATTCTTTTTGAACAATTTAATCAGCCGAGAAGATCAACCCGTCCTATGTCAGCCGCGTCCTCCGGTTGACTCTACTTGCGCCTGCCATCGTCGAGTCGATTCTCGATGGGCGGCAGCCGGCGGAGATGACGTTGGCGGGGCTGATGGAGCCGTTTGCGGTGGGCTGGCGGGAGCAGCTCGAGGCGGGATACCGGCGTCCTTAGCCGCTCAACGCCGAAGACCATGCTATCGCTGTTCCGAAATCCACCGATGCACTAACATTATTTCCTCCAGTGGATGATTCGCTGGTCCGCGATCAGTGCGTGACTGAGAAAACCAGCGTCGGGCAGATGCGCTATTGGTGGGTCAATCAGAACCAGACCTATCACCACGAAGTTCAGGGTGGTTACCTCTGGTCGCCCAAACGCAACGCCAACGGCGCACGAAATCCTTTCTATGAGTCAATGCGCGAGGTCGCGCCGGGCGACCTGATCTTCTCGTTCATGGACACGCGCATTCTCGCGGTCGGAATCGCGCAGTCCTATTGCTGGGAAAGCCCGAAGCCACTGGAGTTCGGAACAGCCGGCCAAAACTGGGAAAACATTGGCTGGAAGGTGAAGGTCGGCTTCACCGAGCTTGCCAACAGAGTGCGTCCCAAAGATCACATCGGCATCCTTCGGCCCCTTCTGCCGGAGAAATATTCGCCGCTCCAACCGAACGGGAACGGTCTTCAATCGGTCTACCTCACTGAAGTACCCACGGCGCTGGCCGAGGTGCTTATCGGCCTAATTGGGCAGGAGGTCGCGCCCATCGCGGCAGCGGCAAGGGCCGTGAAACCTGTTGCAGCCGACGATCTCGATCTCTGGGAGCGCAGGCTTGAGCGGCAACTCGCCGAGGATCCCGCGGTCCCAGACACTGAACGCCAAGCGATCATTCGTGCCCGGATTGGACAAGGCCTGTTCAAGGAACGAGTGGCCAAGATTGAAACCCGCTGCCGCATCACGGGCGTTGAAAATCCCGTCCACTTGATCGCGAGTCATTGCAAGCCGTGGCGCGACGCGACCAACGAAGAGCGATTGAACGGCGAGAACGGCCTGCTCCTAACGCCGAGCATTGATCATCTCTTCGATCGGGGATTCATCGGCTTCGAGGACAACGGCAAGCTCATAATCTCGCCCGTCGCTCACCGGCCCTCCCTCCAGCGAATGGGCATCGACACGACCAACGTCGTCAACGTGGGTGGGTTCACCGGCGGCCAAAAGCAGTTCCTCGACTTTCACAGGAACGCCGTGCTGCTTCAGTCGGTCAGGGCTTAGCCAGCCGGAATCCGACGCCCATGGCCGTCGCCGGGGCTGCTTTCAGCGTCCGTTGGGTGATTCGACCATTGCGCTGTTGTCTAATTCGGCCAACGCTGGGTCCCCGAAGGGAGACCACATGCGCTCCATCACGTCTGCAGACGCAAAAAACAATTCCGGCGAGCTGATCGACCTAGCCAGGGCCGCACCCGTAGCCGTGACCAAATACGACCGGCCGGTCGTCGTGGCGGTGGAGTTGGAGGAGGAGAGGTATGAGCGGATGATGGCGCTGAAGGCGCCGAAACATTCGGCTCGGTCGGCACAAAGGTCGGAGAGGTTAAGGCCTTGCTCTACTACGCCCTGAAGCGGCCAAGTCTGGACATGGATTGGGCTGCGCGGCAGCCTTCAAATCAGCAGATCACTCGCAGAATCCAGAAACCGCTCTCGGGGGTGTACCGGGCAGCAGCAGCATGATGGACGGGCATCAATGAAGGCCTTTGGTTTTGAACATCATCTAATCGATTCCTACGCCCGCTTCTCGCGGTCTTTCAGCACCATCCGGTCTGACGACCTGAAGTCCGAGATCGATCGCCAATACGATGCCGGGCGTTTCTGGCCAGACGCTCTTCTGTCTCTTAATCCTCGTTATCTTCAGGGTCAGACAGTTGATGACCTGGTCGTTTCGGGCGATCTCGATGAGGCGACCGGTAGGCTTTTCCGTTTGGGGGCTACTCCCATACGTTTCCATCGCCATCAGGCGCAGTCCATCGCCAAGGCTCGAGCGGGCCAAAGTTACGTGGTCACGACCGGAACTGGTTCAGGCAAATCACTCTGCTTCTTCGTTCCAATAGTCGATTCGATCATCCGTGCACGAAAGGCTGGGAGGGCGCACAGGACCAGCGCCATCATTGTTTATCCGATGAACGCACTGGCCAACAGCCAGATCAAGGAGATCGATAAATTCATCTCCCAGTCGGGTCTGCCTGCGGAACTCAGGCCGGTTGTGCGGCGCTACACCGGCCAGGAAAGTAAGGAAGAGCGTCAGCAGATCGCCGACAATCCGCCGGACATTCTGCTCACCAACTTCATGATGGCTGAACTGCTTTTGACACGGCAGGACGCCCTCGACTCAAAAGTCATTGAGAACGCAACCGGTCTGGACTTCATCGTTCTCGACGAACTGCATACCTACCGTGGCCGTCAGGGCGCTGATGTCGCCATCCTCGTCCGTCGCCTTCGCAACCGCTGCACTCCGGACAAAGCGCCAATCTGCATCGGAACATCGGCCACCATGGCCAGCGAGGGATCCGATGCCAACCGAGCGCAGGCCGTAGCCGATGTTGCGTCGCGCCTTTTCGGGACGCACATCGGGCCCGAATCCGTCATCGACGAGTCGCTTCAACGGGCCACGGACGATCGGCTGAAACTCAACGATGTGCGGTCGAAGCTCGCGCCCGTCCTGACGACTGCACTTCCGGACCTGCTGACAGATGAGGTTCTCAAAAAACACCCCCTGGCGATCTGGACCGAGTTGGCCATCGGCCTGGAGGACGCCCAGGAACTCAAGCGGAAGAAGCCGATTCCTTTTGAACAGGCCGTCACGCTGCTGTCGAAGGATAGCGGCGTGGATGTCGAAACCTGCCGAAAAGGCCTTGAGACATTCCTGACCCGGATAAGCCTCCCCGAAACGGAGCGGGGCGGCTCTGGAGCCGGCGCGTTTCTGGCGTTCAAGCTGCATCAGTTCATCTCCGGCGCCGGTGAGACTTTCACGACGCTGACGAACAAGCCCAGAAACGTGCTGTTCGAGGGTCAACTCGAAGACCCGAGTGCGCCGGGCCATCGCCTCTATCCAACTCGTTTCTGCAGGGATTGCGGGCATGAGGTCCATGTTGTCACGAAGACCGCCGACGCCGAGGGCGTCCTATTCTTGCCCAGGAACATCGATGATGTACCGCTCGACAATCAAGACGGAGACACTGCGGGCTATCTGATCCCCTCAGGTGACAGCGATCCCGATTATGAGTTCACAGGCGAAATAGAAACCTATCCAGAGGATTGGCGCGAGGAGCGCAATGGCATCGAACGGCTCCGTGCGAACAGAAAGCGCAGGGCGCCCCAGATGATTGGGGTTGCACCGGATGGGCGGCCCACTTCATCGGGCAAGAACTTTTGGTTCATTCCGGGCAAGTTCGGTTTCTGCCCGTGTTGCCTCGACCAGCCGCATCCCAGCATGCGGGAACGCACCAAGCTCGCTGGGCTGTCGGGTGAAGGGCGCAGCTCCGCCACGACAATTCTCGTTTCGACGGCCCTGGAATGGATGAACGGGGGCGATAGCGGCGTTCCCAAAGAGAAACGCAAGCTCCTGGGTTTCACGGATAACCGCCAGGACGCCGCCCTCCAGTCAGGTCACTTCAATGACTTTATGTTTGTCAGCCTCCTGCGTGGCGCGATCCTGAGAGCCGTGCTGGACGCCGGCGATGACGGCATGGCCGAAGACGAATTTGGCCTACGGGTTGTGAAGGCGCTCGGATTCACAGCGGGCAACAAGGACGCACGGATCCATTGGATGTCGGATCCAGAGGCGGGCGCCGTGGTCCGCGAAGACTCCCAACGCTCCCTCGCAAAGGTTCTCGCCCATCGGGTCTGGACTGATCTGCGCCGTGGTTGGCGCTACACCAACCCGAGCCTCTCTGTCCTCAAGCTTATCGACGTTGCGTTCATTGGGCTTGATGAAATTGCGGAGGATACAGAGCGCCTCACAGCTATCCTGCAGAATTTGGGGACGATCGACGTGCCCGCGCGCAAGTCGATGCTGAAGCTGCTTCTCGGCGCCATGCTAGACGGGCTGGCCGTCGGAACGGAAGCGCTCGATCTGACCGTCCTCGACGCCGTCGCTCAGAAATCCCGAAATCTCCTGCGTTCCCCCTGGGCTATCGACGCAAAGGAGACGCCGAGAAGCCGCACGACGATGTTTTTGCAAGCTCCGGGCAAGGACCGAGTGGGGCTGCGGGAAGAACAGACGATCATCCGCGCTGGACACAACTCCCGGATAGGTCGCCTCATGAATCGCAGAAGTGTTATCGGGACAAAGCTCGGCAAGACGGATTACCTGACGGTGATGACGGGCCTGATGGAGCTCCTAGCTCGTGAGGGGTTGGTGTCGCGTGTCGACATAGAGGCGGACCAGCAGGGGTGGCGTCTGTCGCCTTCGGCAGTTCGCATCGCTCTTGGCGAAGCTATTCGGACAGGCACTGCGCAGGGTAATCGCTATTTTCATGAACTCTACAATGCGATCGCCGCTGATCTGAAAGCCGGCCATAGCCATTATTGGGGCATCGAGGGCCGTGAACATACGGCTCAAGTTTCCCAGAAACAGCGGGAATGGCGCGAGTGGCGCTTCCGATTTGAGAAAGAAGACCGGGACAATCTCGTTGCAAATGCTGCCGATCTCAAAGCGGCAGGAGAATCTGAGCAGTTCTTGCCCGCCCTATTCTGTTCGCCGACCATGGAGCTCGGCGTCGATATCTCGGCTCTTAATGCTGTCTATCTGCGAAACGTGCCGCCGACGCCGGCGAATTACGCCCAGCGCGCCGGCCGTGCCGGCCGTTCCGGACAGGCCGCCGTCATCGTGACCTATTGCGCCGCTCAATCGCCGCACGACCAGTACTTTTTCGAACGGCGCAATGAGATGGTGGCTGGCGTCGTTCGTCCTCCCGCACTCGACATCAGCAATGAAGAGCTCGTCCGCTCGCACCTGCATGCAGTCTGGATTGCCGAAGCGAAGCTCGCCTTGTCTCCGGACATCCCGGAAATCCTTGATCTTACGCAGACGGGCTACCCGCTGAAGGAGGAGATCCGCGACGCCATTGATCGGCCGGAGTTGGTAATCGCGGCCCATCCCCCAATGAAGCGCGTTCTTAAACAGATTCTCGATTCGCTCGATGGCCGGAAACCAGTGTGGATGAGCGATCCGGATGACTTCGTCACCGCGGTCGCCCAACGCGCGCCGCGGGAGTTCGATCGCGCATTGGACCGCTGGCGGGAACTCTATAACTCAGCCCGAACACAGCTGATGGAGGCCAATGCCCGCTCCGAGATCACGGGTCTTTCTGGCGCAGACCGCCGTCGAATCAAGGCGGCACAGATGCAGGCCAGCGACCAGATCAGCATTCTCGAACAGGGCAAGGCGTCGAACGGCTCCGACTTCTACTCCTACCGCTATCTCGCAACGGAAGGCTTTCTGCCGGGGTACAATTTTCCTCGGTTGCCGCTCTATGCCTTCATCCCCGGAGAGGGCAAAACCGGTTCGTTCCTCCAGCGTCCTCGGTTCCTGGCGATTTCGGAATTCGGACCGCGAAGTTTGATCTATCACGAAGGGCGCGCCTACAGGGTCATGAAGGCCAAGCTGCCGCCGGAAGTCCGGACGGGAGACGGCGCGGAACTGGCGACCAGAGATATTTTCATATGCTCGAACTGTGGCGCCTGTCACGACGCCGAGGTCGAGCGCTGCCACGCCTGCAACACACCAATGGCAGGCGAGGTACCGGTGCAGAGGACCCTCAGGATCGACAATGTCGAAGCCGCGCCCGTCGAGCGCATCACGGCAAATGACGAAGAGCGCGTCCGGCAGGGCTTTGATATTCAGACCGTCTTTTCCTGGCCGAGACGGGAGGGCCGGGTTCAGATCACCGAGGGCGACTTCCGATGTGACGATGCTTCGATCCTTAACCTGCAATATGCCAACAGCGCCGAGATCAGCCGGATCAACAAAGGACTGAGACGACGAGCGAACCAGACCGTCTTTGGCTTCTATATCGATCCGCGCAGCGGGTACTGGGCGAAATCTGACGATGAGGACCCCGATGTCGACGTGCCGCCGGATGTCGTGAGGCCGGTTCGGATCGTCCCCATTGTCCGCGACCACAAGAACGCGCTCCTTCTACGTTTCAGCGATCCCACGGCCTATGCGCCGGAGACGATCTCGACGGTTCAGCACGCGCTCATGAGGGGAATCGAAGTCGTCTTCCAACTCGAAGAGGGCGAGATTCTCGGCGAGCCATTGCCCGCCCGCGACAACCGCCGGGCCGTTCTGGCCTACGAAGCCACCGAGGGTGGGGCTGGGGTTCTAAGCCGTCTGGTCGAGGACCCGTTGGCCCTCGGTACAGTCGCGCGAGAATCGCTGATGCTCATGCATTTCGACAAGGTCGACGAGGCAATCGCTGCTGGCGATGCCACGCTGCTTGTTAGTCGCGACGGGGAGGCCTGCGTCCGCGGGTGCTATCGCTGCCTGCTCTCCTATTTCAACCAGCCCGATCACGAGTTGATCGACCGAACGAGTGAAGAAGCGAAACAGATGCTCATCAATCTGGCGCGGGGGCAGGTGGTGCTCGCCACAGCGCCGGACCAAGCATCGAAAGGCGATGGATGGGCGATCGCCTTCAAGGAGGCCGGCCTTCCGCCCCCCGATGCCGCTACCGTTAACTTCGGTCAGGAGATGAGGTTTGCCTGGCGTAGTCATTTTGTCGCCGCCAGCGTCGCTCCCCTAACCAAGGAGACGCGCGAGGCAGCGGAAGCTAAAGGTTGGAAGCTGTTCGAGTTGCCGGAAACGGTTGCTGCGGGCGTTCCCGACGCGCTGATCTCGATGTTCGGGGGGGCGCCCCGATGACAGTGAATTTTGCCCCCGGAGATCTGGTTCGCGCCCGTGGGCGCGAATGGGTCGCGCTGCCAAGCCCGCAAGACGGCATTCTGGCTCTCCGCCCTCTCTCGGGCGGTGGAAACGATATGGTCATCCTCGATCCGGCGCTGGAAATTCTCCCGGTTGAGCCAGCCCGTTTCGATCTGCCCTCCGACGCTGCTGCAACTGTTCAGGCAAAGGCAGCGCTTCTCGCGGATGCGATGCGCCTGACGTTGCGCCGGGGCGCCGGCCCCTTCCGCTCCGCTGCCCAGCTCGCCTTCGAACCTCGGACCTACCAGCTCGTACCGTTGTTGATGGCCCTTCGCCTGCCGGTGCCTCGGCTGCTCATCGCGGACGACGTTGGCATCGGTAAGACAATCGAGGCCGGCCTGATCCTGCGGGAACTCATGGATCGCGGCGAGGTGGACGCGTTTGCCGTGCTCTGCCCACCGCATCTCGTCGAACAATGGGTTGGAGAGCTGAAGGTTCGCTTCGGGATCGACGCTGTCGCGGTCACCTCAGGCACGGCGAGCAGACTGGAACGCGGCCTGCCGCTCGCTCAGACCTTATTCGATGCATATCCATTCACGGTCGTCAGCCTCGACTACATCAAGGCTGAGAAACGCCGCGAAGGCTTCGCACGCGCCTGTCCGGACTTCGTCATCGTCGACGAGGCGCATGCCTGTGTGGGCACCCACAAGGGGCGGCAGCAGCGCTTCGAGTTGCTGTCGGGGCTGGCCCGGAATCCGGAGCGGCGGATGATCCTTCTGACCGCTACCCCGCATTCTGGCGATGAAGAAGCTTTCGCGCGGCTTCTCTCCTTGATTGAACCGTCATTCGCATCGATGAATTTTGACGACGTCCGGTATCGGGAGCGTCTGGCGCGGCACTACGTACAGCGCCGTCGGATCGATCTCATCTCAGGCGAGTGGGACGAAGATCGCGCTTTTCCGAAGCACGAGACTACTGAGTTTTCCTATCGTCTTTCAAAGGCCCATCTCGAATTCCAGGAAGCGGTGCTGGACTACTGCTTCGGAATTGTCCTCCGTGCGGGGTCCGGACAGCGGGAGCGGCGGCTGGCGTTCTGGGGAACACTTGCCCTGATGCGTTGTGTCGGCTCCTCACCGGCCTCGGGCCTGAGCGCACTAAGGAACCGGATAGCCAATGAGAGCGACCGGCTTGAGCCTCAGATCTATGATGAGGACAGCGACGACGAGGACGCGGTCGACATCGAACCGGGGACCGTCTTTGACGCCGATCCGGATCTTCTTGCATTGGTGACGCGCGCCGAGGAATTGATCGGCAAGCCAGATCCGAAACTGACCGCTTTGGTCGATGCACTGACGCCGCTCATCAAGAAGGGCGCCAATCCTGTCGTTTTCTGTCGCTATCTGGCGACGGCTGAGCATGTCCGCGATGCCCTCCGCAAGGCTTTTCCAAAGCTGATTGTCGAAGCCGTGACGGGTGTTCTTACCCCGGACGAACGGCGCGCCCGCGTGGCCGATATGGCCCCGGTGGACGAAGAAAAGCAGGTGCAGCGCATCCTCGTCGCAACGGATTGCCTGTCCGAGGGGATCAACCTCCAGCAGCTGTTCGACACGGTTGTCCACTACGATCTGTCATGGAACCCAACCCGTCACCAGCAGCGCGAGGGACGGGTTGATCGCTTCGGTCAGCCGGCAGAGCTCGTCCGATCGATCATGATGTTCTCTCCGGACAGCGCGATTGATGGTGCCGTGCTCGATGTCATCCTTCGAAAGGCCGAGGAGATCCGCAAGGTGACGGGAGTAACTGTTCCGCTCCCCGATGAACGCGGGCCGGTGACGGACGCGCTGATGGCGTCGATGATGCTCAGACGCGGTGGCAACAAGGGGCAACTGGCCCTGGACTTGCGTCTGGGCGACGGAACGAAAACGATGGAGGCGCGGTGGCGCGACACCTCGGAGAACGAAAAGAAATCCCGCGCGCGTTTTGCCCAGAACGCGATGAAGCCGCAGGAGGTCGCCCCGGAATGGGAGAAGGTTCGGACGCTGCTCGGCTCGCCGGCGGATGCGAGGCTGTTCGTCGAGCGCGCCATGGCTCGCTTCGGCGTGCCCCTCGAAGCGCGAAAAGCTGTCCTCCTCGCCCATGTCGACGCGCTAGAAGCCGGACTGCGCGCGCGTTTGGCCGAGCACGATCTGACCGGATCGGTGCGTCTGGCGACGGCCGAGCCAGCGCCTTCAGGCACAGCGCTGCTCACCCGGACACATCCCCTGACGGCCACGCTCGCCGAAGCGCTGGTCGAGGCGTCGCTTGATCCGGAGTCCCTGTCCGGTCTCGGCATCGGACGGGTAGGCGCCTGGCCGACGGCTGCCGTGCAGCAAATGACTCGTCTTGCGCTGCTTCGTGTCCGTTTCACGTTGACGGTCCATACCCGCAAGGAACGGTTGCTGCTGGCCGAGGAGGCAGCACTTGTCGCGATCCAAGGTGGCCGGATAGTGGCCGTTGGGGCGAGTGCCCGAGAATTGCTGAACGCACCGGCCATGGCCGATCTGGCAGCCGTTGCACGCGACAGGTTCATCGGGCAAGCAAAGGCGGATCTCCCCGGCCTGCTGGAAGGACCGATCGCCGAATTCGTTCGGTCGCGCGCGCAAGAGCTCATGGGGGACCATGCCCGGCTCCGCGCCGCGTCAGGGTCCGCCTCACGCGTCACAGTGGAGGCCGTGCTGCCGCCGGACGTGATCGGCCTGTTCGTGCTCATGCCGAACGAGGTTTGAGCCATGGCGCGCAAGCCCGTCACCGATATGTCGGCCTGGCCCTCGCTTACGCTCGAGGGCAACCTTATCGCGCCCGCGATGGTCGCCAGTATCGACCGCAGGCAAGCCCCCGAGCAGACCGAACAGGACTACGGCATCCGCAAGGGGCTGACGATCCGGGAAGAGATATCGACCGCCTTCCGTGTCGGCCAGTCCCATTTCGATGCTTTCGCTAAACTTACGAACCCGTCGGTCGAGGCAACACGGCGCTTCGTGCGTGGCTTCCTCGCGGAAACCTTCGGCTTCGACGATCTCGCTCCGGGCGATGGCATGCTGTCGTTCACCGCCGGTGGGCGTGTGCCGATCCTGGTTGTCCCGCCGGCCGACGAGAAGCTCGATCGCCGCAGCCCGACCTTGTCGACCGACCGGTCCCGCTCGCCCTCCTTCGCGCTTCAGGACCACCTGAACGATCACGACGAAACGATGTGGGGCCTCGTCACCAACGGTGTCCTGATCCGCCTTATGCGGGACAACGCCTCTCTGACTCGCCCGGCCTATATTGAAGCCGACCTCGCCCAGATCTTCGCCAACGAAGATGCCGCGTCCTTTGCGATCCTTTGGCTGATGATCCACCGCTCGCGCTTTGGCGCGGCGGGCGCGCCCGCAACGGACTGTGCTCTTGAGCGCTGGCGCGAAGCAGGGTCGCGCGAGGGCGAGGCGGCGCGTGACCGCTTGGCCGATCAGGTCCAGGTCGCGCTGAAACTCCTGGGCTCCGGGTTCCTCGAAGCAAACCCGGATCTTGCGACCCGGCTGAAATCCGGCGAGGTCAACCTCACCGAATGGTTCAACGAGCTTCTGCGCCTCGTCTACCGACTGATCTTCCTGATGGTGGCCGAGGATCGCAACCTCCTGCATCCCGAGAAGGCCAAGGCTGACGCCCGCAAGCTCTATGCCGAAGGCTATGGCCTCGCCGCCCTGCGCGCCCAATGCTACCGCGCCGCCTCGTGGGACAAACACCACGACCGCTACGAAGGCATCAAGGTGGTCTTTCGCGCGCTGGCCCGCGGGCAAGAAGCACTGGCGCTTCCAGCCCTCGGCGGTCTTTTTTCCGAAGACAAGCTGCCCCACCTTGAGGTCGCACGCCTGCGCAACCGCGCCTTCATGGAGGCGCTCTACCGCCTGTCCTGGCTTTCCGACAAAGCCGGCATGGTCCCCGTCAACTGGCGCGCGATGGAGACCGAGGAACTGGGATCGGTCTACGAATCGCTCCTCGAACTCCAGCCGCAGCTGGGCGATGACGGCAAGACGCTGCTCTTCGCCTCCGAAGCCGCCGAGCAGAAGGGCAACCAGCGCAAGACCACCGGCTCTTACTACACGCCCGACAGCCTCGTTCAGGCGCTGCTCGATACCGCGCTCGACCCGGTGCTCGACAAGACCGAGGCCGAGGCGGACAACCCGCCCCGCGCTCTCCTGAAACTCTCTGTCATCGACCCCGCCTGCGGTTCGGGCCACTTCCTGCTGGCCGCCGCTCGCCGCATTGCCACACGGCTGGCTCGCATCCGGGCCGATGGCACGCCGTCGCTCGCCGATTTCCGCCATGCGCTCCGCGATGTCGCGCGGTCTTGTTTGCACGGGGTAGACCGCAACCCGATGGCGGTGGAGCTGACCAAGGTCGCGCTGTGGATCGAGACCGTGGATCCCGGCCTTCCACTCGGCTTCTTCGACGCGCAAATCCGCTGCGGCGATGCGCTGCTGGGGGTGTTTGACCTAAAGGTGCTGCGCGACGGCATCCCCGATGCCGCCTACAAACAGCTGGCCGGCGACGACAAGGACACCGCCAAATACTATCTGCAGGCCAACAGGGACGCGAAGAAGGGCCAGGGCGGTTTCGATTTCGGCACGGGGCAAGTCGCCATGCCTGAGATGAAGCCGCTGGCGCTGGATTTCTCGGGCTTCCGCGATCTGCCCGAGGATACGGTTGAGCAGATCGGGGCCAAGGCCGCGCGATTCGATGAACTGCGCAAGGGGCAGGCCTTTGTGCGAGCGACGGCAGCGGCGGACCTCTATGTCGCGGCCTTCCTGCTGCCCAAGGTTGGCGGTGCGCCTGCAGGGACCTCGGCCCGCACCGTGCCGACGACCGAGGATCTGTGGAAGGCCCTCAATCAGGGCAAGATGCGCGAGGCTATGACGGACGCGCCCAAGGCCGCACGCCACGCCCGCGCCTTCCACTGGCCGCTAGAATTCCCCGACGTGATGCAGCGCGGCGGGTTCGACGTGGTGCTGGGCAACCCGCCGTGGGAGCGGATCAAGTTGCAGGAGAAGGAATTCTTTGCCGCTCGTCTTCCTGAAATTGCGAATGCAAAGGGTAAGTCAGAGCGGGAAAAGCGGATTAAGGCTCTAGGCACGGCACCCGAGGGCACTCCCGAGTGGATTCTTTTCGAGGAGTTCAATACCGCGAAGCGGGAAGCCGAGGCTTCGTCAGAGTTTGTCCGTGTTGCAGCAGATGAGGGCGGGCGCTTCCCATTCACCGGCACCGGGGACGTAAACACCTACTCCCTGTTTGCCGAACTGTTCTCGCGAGTCGTGGGCCCGCATGGTCGCTCGGGCGTGATTGTGCCGACCGGCATAGCCACCGATGCCACCACGGCGCCATTTTTTGCGCATTTGGTTGCAAGCAAGCGACTCGCTAGCCTCGTTGATTTCGAGAACCGGGAGCGAATCTTCCCGGGCGTTTATTTTCGCGTAAAGTTCTGTCTTCTGACGCTCGGGACAAACGAAAAAGAGGCTCACTTCGCGTTCTTCTTAACACAACCCGCGCAGCTATCTGAGCCAGAGCGCAACTTCACCCTATCGCCCGACCAGATCGCCGCGATCAACCCGAATACCAAGACGGCACCGGTCTTTCGGTCTCGCTGGGATGCGGAACTGACCGCCAAGATTTACCGCAACTCACCTGTCCTGATCGACGAGGTGCTCCAAGCCAAGGGCAACCCGTGGGGCGTCAGTTTCATGGCGATGTTCCACATGTCGAACGACAGCGGCCTGTTTCGCACTGGCGCACAACTCTCTACCGAAGGTTGGCGCCGCGAAGGTCAGGATTGGGTGAAGGCGGAGGCGCGATACGTACCTCTTTACGAAGGAAAAATGGCCTTCTTCTTTGATCATCGCTATGGCGATTTTGCTGCTGCTGAAGAGAAGGATGACGCTGATTATCGAGAGATTCCTAGACCTTCAAGCGAGCAGCTGAGGAACCCCGAATTTGAAGTACTACCCCGCTATTGGATTCCAAAATCTGAACTCGATAGTCGCCTTTCCGCCAAGCATTGGGATACTGGATGGTTGTTTGCGCATCGAGGCTTAACGAATGCCACAAATGAGCGCACCTTTGTTACATTCGTTCTTCCACGGGTAGGTGTGGGAAACAGTATCCCAGCGTGGATTTTCGAGAAATCACTGGACAGGCGTAAGATTGCAGCTCTCACCGCGAATACTTCGTCGTTAGCCTGTGATTTCGCGGCGCGACAGAAAATTGGTGGGACAAACTTGAACTTCTTCTATCTTGAGCAATTCCCGATCCTTTCTCCAGATTTCTACAGCGACACCCGTCTCGCCCTCATCACTCCAAAGGTGCTTGAACTCACCTACACCTCCTACAGCCTCGCCCCCTTCGCTCGCGATCTCAGCTACGACGGCCCGCCATTCGCCTGGGAAGAAGACCGCCGCGCCCACCTCCGCGCCGATCTCGACGCCTTCTACGCCCGCGCCTACGGCCTGACCCGCGACGAGCTGCGCTACATTCTCGATCCCGCCGACGTGAAGGGCCCCGACTACCCCTCGGAAACCTTCCGCGTCCTCAAGGAAAAGGAAATCCGCCAACACGGCGAATACCGCACCCGCCGCCTCGTCATCGAGGCCTGGGACCGGATGGAAGCGAACGGCGAATTCACGGCGATGGGAATGTGATGATTGAAGCGCCCCAATCCTTCGTCGTCCGCGAGGAATGCGAGAAGGCCGCATGGCAGCACGGCTTCCGCCGCAAGCTGGACGAGGCGGATGGATGGGCTGGCTTCGGCTCAACCACGGTCCCCGGCACGATCCATCTCGCCGCGGCGGGCGCACAGGGCCCGTGGTTTCTCGCGCTCGATCACACAGGCGTCATTGGAGAGCTGGATATACCCGCCTTGGACATGCCGGGGCCGGGTCTTGCCCGCTACGCCTTCGAGACGCTGGGCCGAGTCTATGCCGTGTTACCGCGCATCTACCAGCTGGCGGCGAGCCTTCCTGATGCGCCGCTTCGGGAATTTGAGACGAAAGTAAAGGAACTGCCGAAGACGACCGAGGCCGAACGGCTCGTTGTCCAGCGCGTCGGCCAGGACATCTTCCGCTCCGGCCTGATTGACTACTGGCAGGGCCGATGCCCGCTCACCGGCATCACCGATACAGCGCTGTTGCGCGCGTCGCACATCAAGCCCTGGGCGAAATGCGACACCGACGCCGAACGCCTCGACGTCCACAACGGTCTTCTCCTGTCAGCATTGTGGGACGCAGCATTCGATAAAGGCCTTGTAACGTTCGAGGACGATGGTTCGCCACGGTTTTCGCCGGCACTAAGCGCCGAAGCGCTTCAAGCGCTTCATTGGAGCGCACCGATACCCCTCACTGCGCAGCACCGCGCTCAATTGGCGTGGCATCGCCAGAATGAATTCGGAGCTGCTCACGGCGCTCTGGTTGATCCCCTCCATCCCGCATGAATTGTCCCGGGCCCAGGGTCGCGCTTTAGACTAATCGCGACGGCATGAAGCGCGTGTTTCACAAGAAGCAAACCGGCTCCCGAGAAACTCGAGACTCACAGTTCGACGCCAGTTCCTCTCGTGCCCCGAGAAGGATACGAAAAGCGCGGAATGCCCACGCAGAATAAGGCTGGCAAATCATCCGGTTAAAAAACCGTACTCTTTTGCCGAAGTCAGGAGGTTTGGAGAATACGGGCCGGAGAGAAACGAATTTCGGCTCCGGCGCGGTTCACTCGGTCAACAGCTTTGATGGGTGAACCGCGCGGATACTGGGGTTTTTGTCGGTGCCGCCTGGCGGCGGAGAACGTTGTCGCGATAGAAGTTGGCGGAGAGAACGGGATTCGAATTCGAGGTGCGCTCAACGTTAGCCCATAGCTCGCTGTAGGGTGCTGGACACGCTGTCAGCCGCACTCTTGATCGGATCGGCTGCGAGGTGGGCGTACCGGGCGGTGGTCTGCACCTGAGTATGGCCGAGCAGCTTGCCAATCATCGGCAGCCCCTGGCCGGAGGCGACGGCGGTCGAGGCGAAGGTATGCCGGAGATCGTGAATGCGGACGTCCTTCAGCCCGGCGCGGGCCCGGACCCGCTGCCAGAATGGCTGAAGGTCGGTGAGCCGGGCGCCGGGGAGGGGGCCGACGATCACCCAGGGGGTCTTCTCCAGCTTCGTGATCTTCTCCAGCAAATCGACCGCCGGCTGACCGAGAT
>CAZZLX010000023.1:0-16068 GCA_964655235.1 uncultured Rhizobium sp. | reverse complement strand
GCGAAGGACTTCGAGAAGGTGCCCATGACGAGATCGATGTCCTGGTGGTGGTGGCCGGACATGCCGGGTCCAACCCGCTGAAGGTCGCAGCCTTTCGTCCGGCGCCGGTGCAGGTCAGCCTCTACGACGTGGTCACCAGCGGCGTCGATGCCGTCGATGCGTGGGTCACCGATGCGGTGTTGCACCCGGCCGGCACGACCGAACCTTTAGTCGAGGCGCTGGTGCGCGTGCCGTGCCTGCATCTGCACCTGCCTCCCGAAGACGCTCCCCCCCCCCGGCGCGACGGCGCGGAGGGCGTGGTGTTCGGATCTCTCGGAAATCCGATCAAGCTTTCGCCCCTGATCCTCGACGCCTGGCGCCAAGTGCTCGACTCGGTCCCGGGATCGACTCTCTTGCTCAAGTACAAGAACCGCTTCGCCGATCCCGTAGTGCAGGCGCCGATCCGCGCGATGCTCGGCGACCGTGTCCGGTTCCTCGGCGGCGACGTCGGGCGATCGGATCATCTGGCGCTTTGGAACCAGGTCGACATCGCCCTCGACAGCTACCCGTTCAACGGCTCGACGACGACCTTCGAGGCCTTGTGGATGGGCGTCCCGGTCGTGACTCTTGCCGGCAATCGCTTCGTCAGCCGGATCTGTGCGGACTTCCTCGAGCGCGTCGGTCTCGGCGATCTCGTCGCCGGCGACGTCGACGGCTACGTCGAGCGCGCGGCGGCGCTGGCTCGGGACCGTGCACGCTTGATGGATCTGCGACGCGATCTCCGGTCACGGGTCGCTGCTTCCGCGATCTGCGACGCGAGAGCCAATGCGAGATCCCTCGAGATCGTCTATCGCGACCTCTGGAGGGCCTGGTGCAATCGCCCATGAGCGCCGATCCGCTGCAGGAGGCGCTCGCCCTTCACGGAGCCGGGCGAGTCGAGGAGGCCCTGAACGTCGGGCGCGCGGCACTGCGCTCCCGTCCCGGCGACGCCCGCATCCATCATCTCGTCGGCATCCTGCTCATGGGCCGGGGGCGGAGCGGAGAGGCGCTGCCTCATCTGCAGACGGCAATCAGGATCCAGCCCGGCAATACGCAAGCCAGGCTCCAGCTGGCGCTGGCGCTGCATCAGTCGGGACGCAGCGCGGAGGCAGCCACGGCCTATCGCGGGGTCCTTGCCTGGGAGCCGTCTGCGGGCGATGCCCATTGCAACCTCGGCCTGATCGAAAGCTCGGCGCGCCGTATGGGCAGGGCGGTGGCACTCGCGCCAGAACATGCGGCGATGCTGGGCAATCTCGGTGCTCTTTCCGGCTCGCTCCGTCTTTTCAGGCGCGCGATGGTGCTGGCACCGGGAGATCCCGGTCTCCATGTGGGATTGGGAAACGAGCGGCGACGCCGAGGCGAACTGGATTCGGCAGCGACAGCCTACCGCCGCGCGCTGGACGGAGGACGCCACGCCGAAGGCAGTGCGAACCTGGCGCTCGTCGCGCTCGAGCGCGGACGCCTGGCCGAGGCGGTGCGTCGCATGCGTCAGTCGATCGCCTTCGATCCGGTCGGCATCCATGCTCTTTCGAACGCCTCGCAGATCGCCAAGCGAATGGGATGGATCGCAGAGGCAAGCCGCCTCGCACGTCGTTCGCTCGTCGTCGGCTCCAGCGCCGAGGCATGGAACAATCTCGGCGACGCGCTTCAGGCGTCCGGCGACGTCGGAGCGGCGATCGGTGCCTACCGTCGGTCGGTCGCATTGGGCGGATCGGCCGACTGGCACAGCAACCTGCTGTTCTGTCTCTGCTACGACGAGACGGTGAGCGCCGAGGCTTTATTCGACGAAGTCAAGGCTTGGGTGGTGAAACACGCCCCCTCATCGGGATCGAAGCCGACGCGGCGGACGCCGTCGGGCAGGCCAAGGGTCGGGGTTCTGTCGAGCGACTTTCGCGAGCACCCGGTCGGACGCAACGTGCTCGGCATCTTCGAGCATCACGAGCGCGTAACGCTGCGCGCCTATGCCGAGGTGGCGCGGGAGGATCCGACGACGGCGAGCTTCCGCGCGCATTCGGAAGGCTGGACCTCGACCATAGGCATGAGCGACGAAGAGGTGGCGGCGCGGATGCGCAAGGACGGCCTCGACCTAATCATCGTGCTGGCAGGACACACCGCACGGAACCGGCCCTTGGTCGCGGCTTTTGGCGGAGCGCCGGTCCAGGCGAGCTTTCACGACCTGACCACGTCCGGACTCGAAGCGGTGGACTGGTGGATCACCGATGAGATCCTGCATCCGGAGGGAACACGGGAACGCTTCACCGAGAAGCTTTGGCGCCTTCCGCACTTCTATCTGCATCGACCCCCCGAGGAATCTCCGGCTGTCGGACCGCTTCCCAGCGAGGCCAGAGGGCACGTCACCTTCGTCTCGTGCAACAACCCGGCAAAGCTCTCTGACGGTGTCTTGAGGCTGTGGTCGCGCATCCTCGGGGCAGTGCCCGGATCGCGGCTCCTCTTGAAGTACGTCAACTGGTTCGGAGACGAGACGGTGCGTGCGAATTTCCTCGCCCGTTTCGAGGCGAACGGCATCGGGCCGGACCGCCTCGATCTCCGCGACGGTGATCTCGCCCGCAGGGATCAGCTGGCTCTGCTGAACGAAGCCGACATCGCGCTCGACCCGTTCCCGTTCAATGGCTCGACCACGACCTTCGAGGCGCTGTGGATGGGCGTTCCCGTGGTGACGCTCGCCGGCGAGCGTTTCGTCGGCCGCGTTGGCGCCAGCGTTCTCTCGGCGCTGAACCTGTCCGAGCTGATCGCCGCGGACGAGGAGCGCTACCTTGCCCAGGCGACGGCACTCGCCGCGGATCGTCGCCGGCTTTCAGATCTGCGCCGCACGCTGAGACCGAGGTTGGCGGGATCGCCGCTTTGCGATGCGCTCGCCTATACGCGGAACTTCGAGGCGGCGCTGATCGAGATGGCGGGCGGATGACAGGCACTGCGGTCCTCTTCGCCCAAGGGCTCGCCGCGCATCAGGCCGGTCGCCTCGACGAGGCCGAAGGGCTGTACCGTCGCGTCCTGCAGGCTGATCCCCGGCATGCCGAGGCGCTGCGGCTCCTCGGCCTGATTGCCCTCGTATCCGGCCAGGCGGAGGCGGCCGCAACCCTCATCTCGGAGTCGGCGAGGCTTGCGCCCGGCAGCCCCGAGACGGAGGCTCAGCTCGGGCTTGCCCTCAAGGCCGCGGGACGCATCGAGGAGGCCGTGCTGCATCTGGAAGCAGCGCGCGACCTGGCGCCGGATGACGCGAGCATCCTGACGAATTTGACCGCCGCGCTTCGTGCAGCCGGGCGCCTTGCGAATGCGGGGACGCGCGCGCGCCAGTCGGTAGCCCTGGCGCCTGATCTGGCCGAGGCGCTCCTCAACCTCGGCAATCTGGGCCACGGGTCGGCGATCCGCCGGGCGCTGCGCGTTCGTCCGACCTACTTCGAGGCATGGATAAACCTGGCGAACGAACTCGCGCGGGCGAAGAATGTCGAGGGCAGCCTTGCCGCCTACCATCAGGCGCTTGGCCTCCGGCCGCAGAGTCCCGAGGTGCTGACCAATCTCGGTGCGTTGCTGTTCGAGCTCGACAAGATCGAGGCGGCGCGCCTTTGCCACCGCAAGGCAGCCGCCCTGACACCGGGCGATGGCGGCGCGCTCGGCAATCTCGGCCTGGTCATGAAGGCGAGCGGAGGCGTGGGCGAGGGGATCGCGTGGCAGCGGCGCGCCCTTGCGATCCGCGACGATGCCGGCAGCTGGAACAGCCTAGGCGACTCACTGCAGGCGGCCGGAGATGTTCCCGCTGCCTTAGTCGCGTATCGCCGGTCGGTGGCACTCGGTGGATCGGCGGCATGGCACAGCAATCTGCTGTTCTGTCTCTGCTACGACGCGGCGATCACCAGCGACGCGCTGTTCGACGCGGTCAGGGCTTGGGTCGCTCGTCATGCCCCGAAGTCTCAGTCGAAGCCGCTACGTCGCGCAATCACGGGCAAGCCTAAGGTCGGGGTGCTGTCGAGCGATCTCCGCGACCACCCCGTCGGGCGGACGATCCTCGGATTCTTCGAGCACCACCAGCGCGTGGCGTTGCACGGCTACGCCGAGGTGGCGAGAGAGGATGCGACGACGGCGAAGTTCCGCTCGCACTCTGAAGGCTGGACGTCCACGGTCGGGCTCGGTGACGAGGACATCGCGGCACGGATGCGGAAGGACGGTCTCGATCTCCTGCTCGTGCTGGCGGGCAATACTGCAAGGAATCGTCCCCTGGTCGCGGCATTCGGCGGCGCACCTGTTCAAGCCAGCTATGCAGACCTGACGACGTCGGGTCTCGAGGCGATGGATTGGTGCTTCACAGACGGCGTGCTGCACCCGGAAGGAACGCGGGAGCGTTTCACCGAGAAACTTTGGCGCGTGCGTCACTGCTATCCGCAGCGGCCGCCGGAGGAGGCTCCGGCGGTGGGGCCTCTGCCGAGCGACGCCAAAGGCCGGATCACCTTCGTTTCGTGCAACAACCCGGCGAAGCTGACGGACGCCGTCGTGAGCCTGTGGTCGCGCGTTCTGAAGGCGGTGCCGCACTCGCAGCTCCTCCTGAAATATGTCGGGTGGTTCGGCGACCGTACCGTACGGGAACGCTTCATCCGGATGTTCGAAGCCAACGGCGTGGGCGCCGATCGTCTCGACTTCCGGGGCCGGGATCTACGGCGTATCGATCAGCTTGCGCTGCTGAACGAAGCGGACATCGCGCTCGATCCGTTCCCGTTCAACGGGTGCACGACGACGTTCGAGGCCTTGTGGATGGGTGTGCCGGTGGTGACGCTGGCGGGAGAGCGTTGGCTCGGCCGCATGGGCACCGGCATGCTGACGTCGCTGGGCCTGCCGGAGCTGGTCGCGTCGGATGAGGAGGGCTACGTCGCGGCTGCAGCGCAGCTTGCCGATGATCGCAGGAGGATGGCGGAACTTCGGCGTACGCTGAGGCCTCGCCTCGTCGCGTCACCGGTCTGCGACGCGGCGGGACACGCAAGCGACCTCGAGGATGCGATCCTCAGGATGACCGGCTGAACGTCAGGTCAGCAGGCTGAGAACGTAGGAATTGCCGGTCGCGGCGCCGGTCAGCGCCTTGGATGCCTCGGCATCCTTTTTCAGCAGATAACGCTGGATGAACTTCTCGACGAAGGCGTTGTCCGGCACTTCGCTGTTCTTCTGGGCGGCCTCGGCGTCGGTCTTCGCCTGAGTGATCTGCGCCCGCTGGTTCTTGGCGATCGTCTGATCGGTCTTGATGTTGCTCTGGAAGCGGCGAGCGAAGAACGCCGCGTCGTCGAGCGCGCGACGGGCGGCGGTAAAGTCGGTAAGGAGAACGCCTGAGCCGGTCGTGAGGCCCGACTCGACGAGGGAGCGGAAGGAGTTCTGGGCGTGCGCCGTGATCGCAGCGCCGGTCACCGCCGACCGGATGGTGAGGTCCGAGGCGATCGGCTCGAGCAGGTTGGTCTTGTTCGAGGTGGCGCCCTTGATCAGCCCGTCGAGATCGGAGACCAGCTGACGGTACTCGGCGTCGAGCTTGCCTCGTGGATCCAGCGTCTCCGCCTCGAGGTCGTAGGTGCTGGCATAGGTGTTCAGCGTCCTCGCCGTGCGCTGCACTTCGGGCGAGATCGTCTGGTCGATGCTGTCGACCACGGACTGGGCGCTGACGGTCGAGGTGAGGTCGAGGTTGTAGAGGCTCTCCGGCGGCGGCGCGGTGTCGTCGAAGAAGCGCTGAATGTCGCGGCCGCCGATGGCGAGCGTGGTGCCGCTGCCGTCGATGTCGACCTGGTTTGCGCCGGCGCTTGTGCCGATGCTGACCGTCGATCCGTCCAGGAGACTGTTGCCGGCATAGCCGCCGGCGGCGACCGCGTCGCGCAGCTGGTCGCGGAGCGCGATGTACTGGTCGTTGTAGGCGGTCCGCTCGGCGGCCGTCAGGCTGCCGTTCGTCGCCTGATAGGCGATATTGCGGATCTGCCCGACGAGGCCCTGCACCGTGCCGACCGCAGTCTGCCCGGCCTCGACCGTCTGCTGGGCGGTATAGATCGCGGCGGTGTCGAGCTGAGGAACCCAGCGAGGAACCGAGGCGAGGCCGGTCGAAGCGATCTGCGCGTCCTGATTAAGCTGCAACTGGGCGTTGGAGAGGGCGGTCCCCGATGCCTGCCGCGCCGTCTGCGCAGCGCCGAAATTGTCGGCCTGAAACGCGGCGTTCGCGGTGGCGAGGTTGTCGAGCACGCCGTTGTTGAGGTTGAGGGTCCGCAGCGTGACCGACTGGCCGTTCGACTTGATGGTGACGGTGATGTCGCCGCCGATCGAGCCGTCGAGAAGGTTTTCGGTCCCGAACTGGGCATCGGACACCAGCTGGCTCGCGTCGTTCACGGCATTCTGGAACAGGGTCTTGAGCTCGGTCAGCCGCGCACCGCTCGTGCCCGGATCCTGGGCTTCGGTGATGTAGCTCGCGAGCTGGCTCTGGATGGTGGCGAGCGCCGACGTACCCTGGCTCGCCGCGCCGAGCAGTCCCTGCTGGCGTCCGAGCCCGTAGGCAGCCGCGTTTTGTGTCGGGATCTCGGCCGCGTAGGGGCCGGTGAGGCTGGTCTCGTTGGAGAGCTTGTCGTAGCTGGCGCGGAGAGCCTCCAGCCGGTTGACGATCTCCGTCACCTTGGCCTGGGCTGCATCGAGCGCAGATGACAGGGGATCGAGCTTCTTGATGTCGTTGTCGGCGTCCTTGATCTTCTGCGAGGCACCGACGGCGGCGGCGTTCTGGAATTTCTTGATGTCGAGCTTCGACTCGATCAGCTGCTTCTGCTTCTCGACCGACTGGACGGCGATCTGCGGGGGCAGGTCGAGCGTGTAAGTGACGACCGCACGCAGCACGTTGTCGCCGAGGATGTCGTAGCCGTTCGTGATCTTGCCGGCGTTGCGCTCGAAATAGAGCGCGTCGCGAAGCGCCGGATTGATCGCCGCCTGGGACTTCTCGAAGGCGCCGGTCGTGTACTTGTCGATGAGGTCGGTCTGGGTGAAGCTCAGCTTGACCTTGGTGAGGCCGATGTCGCCGAAGCCGAAGAACTTCGCCATCTCTCGGTAGCGAGGGTCGATCAGCTTGTTGGCGAGGGCCTTCTCGTCTGAAAGGCTCTGCTTCAGAACCTGCTTCAGGCGCGCCGGGTACTTGAGGTCTGCCTCGAGGCCGAAGGCGGTGGCCGCGAAGGCGAGGAGCTTCGGGTCGTTGATGAACTCGTCGACCGTGTTGATCTTCCCGACCTTCGTCTGGAAGTACTCGATGTCCTTCTTGACCGAGGCGGAGTTCTTGAAGCGCGTCAGATAGAGATCGCGGTTCTTCTCCAGCGCCAAGAAGGAGCTGAGGGCATTGGTCGAGCCGATAGAACCGGTCACGGGTGCGCCTCCTTTCTAGAGGGCGGCTTTTCGAAGCGGCGCTGCCGCTTGCAGCCTAAATAATCGCTTCAAATGTAGCCGACCCCGGTCCAACCGTCTACCTCCGGCACCACTGACGCCAGAGGTCGCGGTAGGCCCGCTCCATCTCTGAAGCAAAAATCCTGCCATTTGAGAGGGATGAGTGCTCGATCCGCCGCCGCATGCCGGCACGGAGCGCGGCGAGGCGGGGTAGGTCGGCAGCCAGCTCGCGGGCGATCCGGACGTAGTTGCCCGTTGAATTCGCGACCATATCCGCCAAGCCGGCCCGTGACAGCATCGACGCGCCGATCCGTCCGACGAAGCCCGGGCCGGCCAGCGTGACGACCGGGACCCCCATCCAGAGGGCGTCGGCCGTCGACATGCCGCCATTGAACGGGGTCGGGTCGAGCGCGATGTCGGCGCGGGCGATGGCGGCAAGGTTTGCCGGGTTGCCGGCAATTCGACCGAGCAACTCGATCCGGCCGAGGTCGACCCCGGCCTCCTTCAGGCGGGCAATGAAGCGGTTCTTCGGCTCGTTGTCAGACAGTGACATCGCCTTGATCAGGAGGCGGCTTCCCGGCACCGCGTCCAGCACGTCCTTGAACAGCGAGAGACTTTCGTCGGTGAGCTTCGAGAGATTGTTGAAGCTGCCAAACGTGACCGTTCCGACGTCACCCGCCGGAAGCGGCGAGAGCGCCGGTGCCTCCGCTGGCGGATCGAACACGGCATAGCCGGCGGCAAGGCGCAGCAGCCGCTCGGGTCCGGGATCGCCCAGTTCCGGCGGATCGAGCCAGCGATCGGTGATGCGTGCGTCGAAGGCTGCGAGCCCAGTCGTCGACACGTGGTTGATGGCTGCCACCTGCACCGGCGCATGCCTCGGAACGAAACGTCGCCGGTCGGTCGCGAGGTACCCGGTGATGCAGACCAGCACGTCGACCCGGTCGCTTCGGATCCTCCTGTCGAGCGCGGGACTATCGAGATCGGCCGTATCGTGCCAGGCATCGAACATCGGCTTCAGGCGCGCGGTCTCGGCGTCGGGCGACTTCACGTCGGAATAGGCGACGACATGAAAGCGCTGGCGATCGTGGCTGCGCAGCAGCGGCTCGAGGAACTTGACGAACTGGTGCCGCCGGAAATCCGGCGAGAGATAGCCGACGGTCAACGGCCGATCCTCGGACCGGTCGTTCTCGAACGGCGCGGGCACCGGCGCAGCGGCCTCGACCCGCCGTCCCCACGCGCGATTGGCGGCGACCACCGCGGCATCGTCGGCAACGAAGGAGAGTGCGAAGATCAGGTTGGACGCTGCACCATCGTCCGCTGGATCGAGTGCGACCGCACGGCGATAGTGGGCGACGGCAGGTACAACCTCGCCGAGATCGCGAAGGGCGTTGGCGCGGTTGAACCAGGCAGGCTGCCGGGCGGGCGCGAGCGCCAGGGAGCGGGCGAGCGCAGCCAGGGCCGTGCCCAGCCGGCCCTCGGCGGACGCGCATTCGGCGAGGACGAACCAAGCGTCCGTGTCGTCGCGTGCGAGAAGGACTGCCCGGCGAGCCCAGCCGATGCCTTGCATGCCGAGGCCCGCGGCGAGGTTGGAGATGAGATCGCCGCGGCCCGGTGCCAAGGCCACCGCGCGCTGATAGCCAGCGCGCGCGCCCGCGGCGTCGCCGAGCGCCCTGGCCGCATTGGCGAGGTTGTTGTGGATGAGGGCGTCGTCCGGCTTTCGCCGCGCCGCCTCGCCGAGGAGGGAACGCGCCACATCCGCCCGGCCGCCGTCGAGGGCGGCGACGCCGAGACCGGCCATCGCATCGGCATCGCCGGGCGAATGCTGGAGAATCGCCTGATAGATCCGGACGGCATCGCCGACCCGGCCGGCGGCGTGGTGGGCGATGGCCTCCGCGAGGCTGGTGCCGCTCATGCGAAGGCTGGCCGCCCTTGCCGAGGCGGGCTAAACATCGCTGTGACGATCGGGGAACCACCGTTGTCCATGCGTTCGACATCATCATGACGGAAGCGACGTGATCAAGGCGCGCCTTCGCCTAAGGCTGATGGCCGGCGAGGAAATCGCGATCGGCCCCGGCAAGGCGGATCTGCTGGCGGCGATCGAGGAGACCGGATCGATCTCGGCCGCGGGACGCCGGCTCGACATGAGCTATCGCCGTGCCTGGCTCCTGGTTGAGACGATGAACCGCTGCTTCCGGGCGCCACTCGTCGAGGCGGCGAAGGGCGGCGCGCGGGGCGGCGGTGCCAGGCTGACGAAGCTCGGCGCCGAGGTGCTTGAGAGCTATCGCCGGATGGAATCGAAGGCCGAGAAAGCCATATCAGGAGAGGTGGCCAAGCTTCGCCTTCGCATGGTCGAGACCTGATGGAATGGGCTGACGACGCCTTCGTCCTGGCTGCGAGGCCACATGGCGAGAACGCGCTGATCGTCTCGCTGCTGACGCGGGACCGCGGCCGGCACGCGGGCCTGGTCCAAGGGGGCGTCTCTCGCGGCAAGCGGCCGGTCTACGAGCCGGGCAACCGCGTAACGGCGACATGGCGGGCGCGTCTCGCCGAGCATCTAGGGTCCTGGCAGTGCGAGCTGACCGACACGCCGGCGGCGAGGTTCATCGACGACCCGGTGCGGCTCGCGGCACTCGCCTCCGCGGCTGCGGTGGCTGACCAGGTGCTGCCCGAGCGCGAGCCGCATCCACGCGCTTTCGACGGCTTCCTCGCCTTCCTCGAGATCCTGGAGTCCGAGGTGTTCGGCGCCGGGTATGTCGGCTGGGAGCTCGGCCTGCTCGCCGAGCTCGGATATGGCCTCGATCTCACCCAGTGTGCGGCGACCGGAACCAACGACGATCTCGCTTATGTATCGCCCAGGACAGGCAAGGCGGTATCGCTCTCCGCCGGCGAGCCCTATCGCGAGCGGCTGCTGCACCTGCCGGGCTTCTTGATAGGTCGCGGTGACGCCGAGCCGGCCGAGGTGCTGGCCGGTCTCGCGCTGACCGGGCACTTTCTCGAACGCCACGCCTTCGCCCCGCACAACCGCCCGATTCCGGCCGCTCGGACGCGATTTGTTGACCGCTTGAGCCGATCGGCTACTATATCTAGCTAAATCCCTCTTCGAGGTTACGAGATGACTGCGGCCCCTGACGGCGACATCCGCCCGACGCCGCTCGCCGAGGCGTTGAGCGAGCGATACCTCTCCTATGCGTTGTCGACGATCATGGCGCGCTCGCTGCCCGACGTGCGCGATGGTCTCAAGCCCGTGCATCGCCGCCTGCTGTTCGCCATGCGCGAGCTCGGCCTCGCTTCGACCGGAGGACCCAAGAAGTCGGCGCGCGTCGTCGGCGACGTCATCGGCAAATACCACCCGCATGGCGACGTCGCGGTCTACGAGGCGCTGGTGCGTCTCGCCCAGGACTTCGCCCAGCGCTATCCGCTCGTCGACGGCCAGGGCAATTTCGGCAACATCGACGGCGATAATGCCGCGGCGATGCGTTACACGGAAGCGAAGCTGACGGCCGTCGCCGAGCTTCTGCTCCAGGGCATTGACGAGGACGCGGTCGACTTCCGTGCGACCTACGACGGCGACGGCAGCGAGCCGATGGTTCTACCGTCGGCCTTCCCGAACCTGCTCGCCAACGGTTCCCAGGGCATCGCGGTCGGTATGGCGACCTCGATCCCGCCGCACAACGTCGCCGAGCTCTGCGACGCGCTCGTCCATCTGATCAAGCACCCGAATGCCGGCATCGAAACGCTGGTCCAGAAGGTGAAGGGACCCGACTTCCCGACCGGCGGCGTGCTGGTCGAGCCGCAGGCCAGCGTCGTCGAGGCTTACAAGACCGGCCGCGGCAGCTTCCGGCTCCGCGCCCGGTGGAAGGTCGAGAAGCTGAGCCACGGCCAGTACCAGGTGGTGGTGACCGAGATCCCCTATCAGGTGCAGAAGTCGCGCCTGATCGAGAAGATCGCCGAGCTTCTGACCGAGAAGAAGCTGACCGTCCTCGCCGACATAAGAGACGAGTCGACGGAGGACGTCCGGCTCGTGCTCGAGCCGAAGGCGCGCACGATCGAGCCCGAGATGCTGATGGAGACGTTGTTCCGTCAGACCGATCTCGAGGTCAGGATTCCGCTCAACCTCAACGTCCTCGCGGCCGACGGCACGCCGGGCGTGCTCGACCTGAAGGCGGCGCTTCGCGCCTTCCTCGACCATCGCGAGGTCGTGCTGACGCGGCGAACGAAGAACCGGCTCCAGAAGATCGAGCACCGGCTGGAGATCCTCGCAGGCTACCTTATCGCCTACAAGAATCTCGACGAGGTGATCCGTATCATCCGCGAGGAGGACGAGCCGAAGCCCGTCCTGATGAAGACCTTCAAGCTGACCGACGTCCAGGCCGAAGCCATCCTGAACATGCGGCTTCGGGCACTGCGCAAACTCGAAGAGCTGGCGATCCGGAAGGAGCACAAGGAGCTGTCGGCCGAGAAGGCCGATCTCGTCGATCTGCTGGCGAACGAAGGGCGGCGCTGGCAGAAGATTGCCGACGAACTCGGCGAGGTGAAGAAGCGCTTCGCCGCCAACACGCCGCTCGGCAAGCGCCGCACCGAGATCGCCGACGCACCGGCGATCGCCGAGATGCCGCTCGAGGCGATGGTCGAGCGCGAACCGGTGACGGTGATCGTCTCCGACAAGGGCTGGGTCCGTGCCGCAAAGGGGCACATCGAGAACGAAGGCGAGATCAAGTACAAGGAAGGCGACCACAGTCGCTTCGTGATCCGCTGCGAGACGACGGACCGCCTGCTGATCTTCGCCTCCAACGGGCGCTTCTACTCGATCCCGGTCGACAAGCTGCCGGGCGGCCGCGGCTTCGGCGAGCCGCTTCGCCTGATGATCGACATCCCGAACGAGCACGAGATCGTCCAGGTCATGCTGCATCGCCCGGAAGGCGGCAAGCTGCTGGTCGCGTCCGACGACGGCCGCGGCTTCGTCGTCGAGGAGTCGGAGGTCGTGGCGCAGACCCGGGCCGGAAAGCAGATCATGTCGCTCGGCGAAGGCGCGCGTGGCGTGGTCGCCGTGCGTGTCGCGGGCGATGCGATTGCGACCGTCGGCGAAAACCGGAAGCTGCTGGTCTTCATGCTCGATGAGGTGCCGGTGATGGCGCGCGGCCGCGGCGTCACCCTGCAGAAGTTCAAGGACGGCGGCCTCAAGGACGCGATCACCTTCACGCTGAAGGAGGGGCTTTCCTGGAAGCAGTCGGGTGGCAAGACGCGGACGGAGACCGATCTCAAGGACTGGATCGGCAAGCGCGCGCAGTCCGGCCGTATGCCGCCGCGCGGCTTCCCGGCCAACAACAAGTTCGGCGGGATCTGAGGTTTACGGGTAGGCGTACTTAAGGTCGCGAGCGCTGGCGTAGCCCAGCTCTGCGAGCTTCGACCAGCCGATCAGGTCACGACGCTGCGCTAGGTAGACCTGCGCGATCTTGGCGACCTGGCGGTCGGCGTCGGCGGCGAGCTCGCGCATCAGCTGTCCGGCGGCGTTCGCCTGGGCGACGATGACCTCGCGCGGCATCTGTCGCAGCTTGACACCGTTCTGCGCGGTCAAGGCCTGCAGGGCCGGGCCGGCGCGGAAGGCGAGCTCGGCCATCATTTCGGAATTTTCCGAGGCGGCCACGCCCTCGACGATCGCGCGGAGGTCGGGCGACAGCGCGTCGAACTTTGCTTTCGAGACCAGGAGTTCCACCGCCACCGACGGCTCGTTGACACCGGGCCAGTAGTAGAAACGCGCGGACTTGTGAACCTCGAGACCCAGATCGGCGGCGGGACCGAGTCCGTCGGCTGCATCGATCGCCTTCGACTGGAACGCGCCGGCTATGTCGCCCGCGGGAAGCGCGACGGGCTTGGCGCCGATCCTTTCGAGCACCTGTGCCCCGAACCCACTCGCGCGGATCTTGAGGCCTTTCAGGTCGTCCGGCTTCTTGAGCTCCTTCTGGAACCAGCCCGCCATGCGGGCGCCGGTCGAGCCGCAGAGGATCGGCCTGACCCCGAATGGTTCGGCAAGCTCTTCCCACAGCCGCTGCCCGCCGCCGTGCCGCAGCCACGAGACGTGCTCGTCGGCGCTGAGGCCGAACGGAACCGCGGTGAAGAACGGGAAGGCCTTCGACTTCTCGGTATGGTGATAGGCGCAGCCATGCGACATCTCCGCGGTGCCGTTGGCGACCGCATCGAAGCCTTGCAGCGGCGCCACGAGATCGCCGGCGGGATGGACGCGGATCACGAGCCGTCCTCCCGAAAGCTCGCCGACGCGGCGCGCGAACCGCTCGGCGCCGGTGCCTAGTCCGGGCAGATCCTTCGGCCAGGCCGTCACCATGCGCCACTCGACCCGGCCTTGGGCGACGGCGGGTCGCGCCAGGACCACGACGCCTGCGCCTGCCGCTCCGAGGAAGGCCCGCCGCTTCATCCCTGATCTCCCGCATCTGCATGCCCGAACGGCCGCCACGATCCCTCGGTCATCACCTCGGTCGGCCTGAAGCGGCTCTTGTAGGCCATCTTACGGCTGTCTGCGATCCAGTAGCCGAGATAGACGTAGGGCATGCCTTCGGCACGCGCGCGATGCACCATCTCGAGCACCACGTGTGTGCCGAGGCTCCGGCTCGGCTGGTCGGGATCGAAGAAGCTGTAGACGGCGGAGATGCCGTCGGCGAGACGATCGACGAGCGCCACCGCGGTCAGCCTGCCGTCGTTGTCGCGATGTTCGATCGTCCGCGTGCCATCCACGGAATCCTCAATCATCGCGCGGAAGTCCGCGAAGGTCATCTGCGCCATGTCGCCATCGCCGTGGCGCGAGGTGACGTACGCCTTGAACAGGCCGTAGTTCTCGCGGCTGGCGATCGCAGGCTTCTCGGCCGCGACAAGGCCGGCATTGCGCTTGAGGATCCGTCGCTGCGTGCGGTCCGGGGCGAAGGTCGCCGTCGGGATGCGCATCGGGACGCAGGCGTTGCACCCCGGGCACGCGGGCCGGTAGGCAAAGGCATGGCTACGGCGGAAGCCAGTCCGGCTGAGGCTATCGAAAGTGCCTGCGGGCGTCTCGTCGAGAGCGACGACGACACGCTGTTCGATCCGCCCCTTGAGGTAAGGACAGGGCGCCGGAAGCGTACGATGAAGAATGAGAGGCGGCCGGCCGACGCGCACGTCGGACTTAAGGCCGCGCCGTGGGCTGCGCGGGAGCGGGCGCCGGGCTCTGCGCCTGGGTCTGTGGACGCGGCTGGCCGGCGGCTCCGCCGGCTTGTTCGCGGAGCACCACCACCGAGATGCGGCGGTTCTGCGAGGCAGCCGGGTCGTTGGGCATCAGCGGATCCTTGTCGGCCTTGCCGACGACGAGCGCCAGTCGGGAGTCGGAGACGCCGTTGGCGACGAGCACGCGTCGGCTGGCATTGGCGCGGTCGGCCGACAGCTCCCAGTTCGAATAGCCGCCGACGCCGCCCTTGAACGGCGTCGAGTCGGTATGGCCAGAGATCGTGATCTTGTTGGGGAGCGCCGCGATGGCCTTCGCCACTTCCTCCATCAGCTTCCTGGCAGAGTCCTGCATGTTGGAGCTGCCGAGCGGGAACATCGACTTCTGGTCCTGGTCGATCAGCTGGATGCGCAGGCCTTCGGGCGTGATCTCCAGCTTCACGTTTTCGGCCACCGACTTGAGGTCGATGCGGTCCTGGATCGCCTGCTTAACCTGCTCTGCCGCCTCGCGCAGCTTCTGATCCTCGCGCTCTCCCAGCATCTTGTCGAGCTGGGCCTGGGAGAGCTGATTGATCTGCGCCTGCGAAACCTGGCCGCTCTGCACCATCTGCTGGAGCTGCGCCTGTTGCACCTGCGACAGCTGGCCCGGGTTGCCCGTGCCGTCGGTCTGCTGGCCCGGATTGCCCTGCGCGTCGGCGCTCTGGCCGGCGCGACCTTGGTCCTGGCCGCTGGTTCCGGCCCGACCGAGCCCGGCCTCGTTGCCGAGGGCACCGGGTTCGCCCGGATTGCCTGCCTGTCCGGCCGGGCGGCGCATCTCGGTGCCGCGCTGGATGAACTGTTTGGCGTCGGCGCCGCGCTCGCCGGCCTGGGCGTCGCCCATTCCGCGCTGGGCTTCCTCGCCTTCGGGATTGGTATCCTTGCTGGGATCGTTCGCGGGTCGCGCGACCAGCGGCGACGAGATCATCGGCGGCGAGGTGGCACTCTTGAGCGCGCCGGGAACCGTGATCGAGGTGCCGCCCAGCACGCCGCCCGAACCCGACCTCGCCGATCGCGAGATCGCGGTGGGGTCGAAGTAGTTCGAGATGCCCATCTTCTGCTCCTCGGTCGTGGCGTTGAGCAGCCACAGGAGCAGGAAGAAGGCCATCATCGCGGTCACGAAGTCGGCGTAGGCCACCTTCCACGCGCCACCGTGCGGAGCGCCGTGGCCGCCCTTCTTGACCTTCTTGATGATGCTCGGCTGGTTGTCCATCGCGAGATCACACCGGCGGCAGCGCCGCGACCGCTTCTTCGACCTCGTAGAAGGTCGGCCGGACGCCGGCGAGCAGCGTCTTCCGCGCGAACTCGACGGAGACGGCCGGCGCATAGCCCTGCATGTAGGCGAGGATGCCGGCCAGAAGGAAGGGCGTCAGGATCGGCGACAGGGTTTTCCAATCGTAGGCCACCTGGCCGTTCAAG
>CAZZLX010000022.1:0-16341 GCA_964655235.1 uncultured Rhizobium sp. | reverse complement strand
TCAGGCGACGCAGGCTTCGAAGCCGCGCTTCAGCGCCGGCACGTCGAGGTCGCGGCCGATGAAGACGAGCTGGCTGGTGTGCTTCTCGCCGTCCTTCCACGGGCGTCCGGCAGTGCCGTCCATCAGCATGTGCACGCCCTGGAAGACGAAGCGGTTGGGCTCGTCCTTGAAGTCGAGGATGCCCTTGGAGCGGAGGATGTTGGCGCCGAGCTCGCGAAGCACCATGCCGATCCACATCTCGAAGCGGCGGCGGTTGACCGGCTGGTCCAGCTCGAAGGAGACCGACTGCACCTCCTCGTCGTGATGGTGATCGTCGTCCTCCTCGAGGAAGTCCGGCTTTATCTCGAGGATGCGCTTCAGGTCGAAGGCGCCGACGTCGAGGATCTGGTCGAGCGGCACCTGGCTCTTCTGCGCGTGGATCACCTTGGCGAAGCGGTTGATCTTGCGCACGCGCGCCTCGACCTCCTTCAGCTTCTCCGCGTCCACGAGGTCGGTCTTGTTGAGGATGATGATGTCGGCGAAGGCGATCTGGTCCTGCGCCTCGTGGCTGTCGTCGAGAGACTCCAGCACGTGATAGGCGTCGACCACGGTCACCACCGCATCCAGGCCGCAGCGCTTCTTGACCTCCTCGTCGGCGAAGAAGGTCTGCGCCACCGGCGCCGGGTCGGCGAGGCCCGTGGTCTCGACCAGGATCCCGTCGAACTTGCCCTTCCGCTTCATCAGCCCGCCGATGATGCGGATCAGGTCGCCGCGCACGGTGCAGCAGATGCAGCCGTTGTTCATCTCGAAGACTTCTTCGTCGGCGCCGACCACGAGCTGGTTGTCGATGCCGATCTCGCCGAACTCGTTGACGATCACGGCGTATTTCTTGCCATGCTCCTCGGTGAGAATCCGGTTGAGCAGCGTGGTCTTTCCGGCGCCGAGGAAGCCGGTGAGGACGGTGACGGGAACCTGTTCGGCCATTGAAGAAGACTCCGACTGAAGAGGGGGCGGACCATAGCTCCCCACTCTTGGATTTCAAAGCGCGCCGACCGCCCGGCGAGGCCGGGCCGGCGCGCAGCTAGTTTTGCAGCATGCCTGATGTAAGCAGCGACACGTTGTGGCGGAAGAGGGCCTCGTATGTCGCGGCCGGGCCGCCTGCGGCCGAGAGCGCGTCGGAATAGAGCCGCCCGCCGACCGCGGCGCCGGCTTCCTTGGCCAGCTGGTCGATCATGCGGCGGTCGGTGATGTTCTCGACGAACACCGCCTTGGTCTTCTCGGCACGGATCTGGTTGATCAGCTGGGCGATGCCCTTGGCCGAGGGCTCGGCGTCGGTGGTGACGCCGCGCGGCGACCGGAAGGTGAGCTTGTAGCGCTCGGCGAGGTAGCCGAAGGCGTCGTGGGTCGTGATCACCTTCCGCTTCGCCGCCGGCACCTTGGCGAACTCGGCCTCGGCCCAGGCATCCATCGCCTCGAGGCGGCCGATGAAGGCGGCGCCCGATGCGCGGTAGGCCTCGGCATTGGCGGCGTCGGCGGCGGCCAGTCCCTCGGCGAGGTTCCGCACATAGGCGGCCATGCGCTTGGGATCGTGCCAGACATGCGGGTCGACGCCCGATCCGTGGCCATGCGCGTCGGCCATCTTTCGGGTGGGGATGCCCTTGGTCGCGACCACCACATGGGCCTTGGTGCCCGAGGCCTTCACCAGCCGCTCGATCCAGCCCTCGAAGCCGAGCCCGCTGACCAGGACGACCTTGGCCTCGGCCAGCACGCGGCTGTCCTGCGGCGTCGGCTGGTAGACATGGGCGTCGCGATCGGGACCGACCAGCGTCTGCACCCGAAGCTTGTCGCCGCCGATCGTCTCGGCGATCTGGCCCAGGATGCTGAAGGTCGCCACCACCGGCATCGGCTCGGCGCGCGCGGGCAAGGTGGCGAGGAGGGCAAGGGAAAGAAGGGCGATCTTGAGCATGTAGATGTTATGTTATTACGTATCGGTCGATGTCAAGGCGGCAGACCCCGGCCGCGAAAGTCTATAGTCGCGCGCTTTTCCGGGGAGAGTTCATGACCGTCCGGGTCGCATCTTTGGGCGAATGCATGATGGAGCTCCGTCACCGGAGCCCCACCGACCTCGACCTCGCCTTCGGTGGCGACACGCTCAATACCGCCGCGTATCTCGCGCGGCTGGCGCCGTCGGCCGGGCTCGCCGTCGATTACGTGACCGCGCTCGGCGACGATCCCTATTCGGAGGCGATGCTGGCGATGTGGCAGGCCGAGGGCATCGGCACGGGCCTGGTTCAGCGCCTGCCCGGCAAGCTCCCCGGCCTCTACGCGATCCGCACCGACGACAAGGGCGAGCGCAGCTTCTTCTACTGGCGCTCGGCCGCCGCCGCGCGCGACATGATGGATGGCGCGCATGGCAGGAAGATCCTCGATGCGCTGCCCGGCTACGGCTGGATCTACTTCACCGGCATCACGCTCTCGATCCTCAGCGACAAGCCGCGCCACGCGCTGCTCGAAGGTCTTGCGGCCGCAAAGGCGAAGGGCGCCAAGCTCGCCTTCGATCCGAACTTCAGGCCGCGCGGCTGGCCCGACCGCGCCGAGGCCAAGCGCGTCTTCACGCAGGCGCTCAAGCTCGCCGACCTGGCGCTGCCGAGCTTCGCCGACGAGAAGCTGCTGTTCGGCGATCCCGACCGCGAGGCGACCGCGCTCCGCATTCGCGACCTCGGCGTGCCCGAGGTCGTGGTCAAGGACGCTGAGAACCCGTGCCTGGTCGTGACCGCGCTCGACGAGCTCGAGGTGATCGGCCGCCCGGTCGAGCAGGCGGTCGACACCACCGGCGCCGGCGACAGCTTCAACGCCGCCTATATCGCCGCCCGCATCAAGGGCGCCACGCCCGCCGAAGCCGCAGCGTCCGGCCACGTGCTCGCCGAGGAGGTGATCCTCCATCCGGGCGCCGTGATTCCGAAGGCGGCGATGCCGTCGGCCGAGTTGGTGTTCGGGTGAGACGGCGGCTCTCTTGAGGTAGAATGCGCATATGCCCTCCGTCGATCCGAACCTCGACAAGCTTCTCGACGCCGTCGTTCCGGCGCTGGCGGCGGAGGCTGTCTATCTGTTCGGATCTCGTGCGCGGGGCGAAGCGCGCGAGGACAGCGACTACGATCTGCTGGTCATCGTTCCCGACGACTTTCCGCGCGAGCGGCTGTCGCCCATGGAGACCTACGCTCTGTCGCGGAGGGCGGGCGTGAGCGCCGACATCGTTCCTTGCCGGCGTGCAAGCTTCGAGCATGCCAAGGATCTGGTCGGGACCTTGAGCTACGAGGCCGCGCATCTAGGGCGGCTCGTCTATGGCGAATGAGGTCGTCCGGGCGTGGCTCGCGACGGTCGAGACGGATCTCAAGGCCATCAGGAACTGCCTGCATGGGCCGGAGCCCACGTCACTTGGCGCCGCGTATCATTGCCAGCAGGCAGCCGAGAAGCTCGTGAAGGCTGTTCTGGTCGCGGCGGGCACGCATCCTTGGAAGTCTCACGACATTCATGCGCTTATCGACGCGCTGGACAAGTCGCACCCGCTTCGACCGCGGCTGACGCCGCTGGAGCGCTTCACGCCGTATGTATGGGCTTTCCGGTATCCGAGTCCCGGGCCGTTGGAGCCGCCACCGCCTGAGCCGAGCCTCGGTGACATTCGTCGGTGGCTGGGGGAGATCGAGGGTGCGAAGGCTGACGTCGAGCAGCATCTCGGTATTGTCTGAGTGAACTACCGCCACGCCTTCCATGCTGGCAATCATGCGGACGTGCTGAAGCACGCGACCCTCGCGCGCGTGCTCGCGTACATGCTGGAGAAGCCGAAGCCGTTCCTGTTCCTCGACACGCATGCCGGCATCGCCCGCTACGACCTCCAGGCCGACGAGGCGCAGAAGACGGGCGAGGCGGAGGGCGGCATCGGCAGGCTCTGGGACCTGGATCCCGAGCCGGCGCCGCTCCGCCCCTATCTCTCCCTGGTGCGGCGGATCAATCACGGGTCGCTCCGCTGGTACCCGGGATCGCCCGGGATCGCGCGCCTCTTGATGCGGCCCGAGGACCGGATCGAGCTCTGCGAGCTTCACCCCCAGGACGTGCAGGCGCTCAAGCGCGCGACCGCGGGCGACAAGCGGGTCAACGTCCGGCGCGAGGACGGCTATCACGCGCTCAAGGCGCTGCTGCCGCCGCCCGAGCGCCGCGGGGTCGTGCTGATCGACCCGCCCTTCGAATCGCGCGACGAGGCCGAGCAGCTGGTGAAGGGGGTCCAGAACGCGCTCCGGCGATTCGCCACCGGGACCTATCTGATCTGGTACCCGATCAAGGACCGCCCCCCGGTCGACGCCCTTCACCAGGCGCTCAAGGCAACCGGGGCGAGACGCCAACTCATCGCAGAGTTGTGGATCAACGAACCTCTTTCGCCTATGATCCTCAACGGCTCGGGCCTGGTGGTAATCAACCCGCCTTTCATGCTGGAAAACTGGCTCGGCGAGGCGCTTTCGGCGATGGCCCGGGCGTTCTCGGCCAACGATCACAAGGTCGCGTGGCTGGTCCCCGAGTAACGGGGCCATATCTGAAACGGCCCCAAAGCTTTTCCGACCGGAAAATGGTCGTTTGACTATTTTCTACTCTCACTTGATAAAGTGAACGTCTCGGGTTTGATCGCTTTCCGAGAAAACACGCCCGATAGGGGGGCTACCCATGACCTTGAAGCTGAAGCGCAAGAAGGTGACCACCAGCGACGCCGCGACCGCTGCCCGCGCCCGACGCCACACGCTCGGCGACCGCTTGCGCGAGCTCCGCAAGGCGAAGGGCTGGACGCTCAGCAAGGTCAGCGAGATGACGGGCCTGGCGCCCTCGACGCTCTCCAAGGTCGAGAACAAGCAGATCTCGCTCACATACGACAACCTGGCGAAGCTCGCCGACGGCCTCAAGATCGACCTCGCCGACCTGTTCACGCCGGAGACGATCCAGGCGACCACCGGCCGCCGCTCGATCACCCGCATGGCCGAGGGGCGCCCGCAGGAGAGCGCCAACTACATCCACGTCTATTGCGCGCCGGAGCTGTCGCGGAAGGCGCTGGTGCCGATCGTCTCGGAGGTGAAGGCGCGGACGCTGGAGGAATTCGGCGAGCTCAACCGCCACGCCGGCGAGGAGTGGATGTACGTGCTGGCCGGCCCGGTGGTGTTCCACTCGGAGTTCTACGAGCCCCTGAACCTGGACACCGGCGACAGCCTCTACTTCGACGCGACCATGGGCCACGCGATCCTGCGGGGCTCGGACGGGCCGGCGCGCACGATCTCGGTGATCTCGCGCAATGCGCCGGGCCCGTGGCCCAGGGGCAAGGACTGAGCGGAGCGATCGTCGGAATCTTCTTCCGCGCAAAGACCACGGTCCCTCGCTTGATGGCAAAACGCTCCCGGTAGATCGCTTCGCGATCGACCTGCCGCATTTTGCCGCTCGGATTCGCGAGCGCGGGCCGCGGAGCTAAGGCGCAAGGGCGCGGTTGCGCCCGTCAGCCTTAGCGGAAGCGGAACGCGCCAAGCTCGCGACCGTGGTTCTTAGCTGAGCAGCCGCTTCCTCGACTGAGCGAACTCCTCCACCGCCGCGACCAGCTGGTCGCCGTCGGCCTCCGTCAGCGGCAGCGACAGGGCCATCATGCCGCGGCGCGCGATGTAGATGCCGCGGGCGAGCAGGTCGAGGAAGAACAGCTCGCCCAGGTCCTGGTTCGCCTTCTTGGCATCGACGACCGACTTGATCGGGCCCTTCACGAAGTGGACGCAGATCATCGAGCCGATGCCGATGAACTGCATGGCGAGGCCCTTGTCGCGGGTCACCGCGTTCAGGCGGTCGCGGAGCTTGTCGCCGTAGGCGTTCAGCTTCACCGCCGCTTCCGGCGTGTAGAGCTGCTCGAGGCCGACGACGCCGGCGGTCATGGTCAGGATGTTGTTGTTGAAGGTGCCCGCATGCGGCAGGGAGTCGGCGCGGCGCGGGTCGAACTTCGACATGATGTCGGCACGGCCGCCGAAGGCGCCGAAGCTCATGCCGCCGCCGATGTACTTGCCGAGCGAGGTCAGGTCGGGCGTGATGCCGATCTTCGCCTGGATGCCGCCGGGCGAGAGGCGCGAGGTCATGACCTCGTCGAACAGCAAGAGCGCGCCGACCTTCTGCGTCTCCTCGCGCAGCATCTTCAGGAACGAGGTGTCGGCGGCGATGCAGCCGCCGCCGCCCTGCATCGGCTCGATCGCCACGACCGCGAGGTCCTTGGCGTTCTCATTGATCAGCTTCTTCGTGCCCTCGGCGTCGTTGTAGGGCGCGATCACGAAGTCGAACGGGCCGTTCACCGGGTTGTTGCCGTTGGCGAAGGTGAAGATGCCGCCATGGTAGCCGCCGTCGAACACCATCACCTTCTTGCGGCCGGTGAAGGCGCGGGCGACGGTGATCGCCATCAGGTTGGCTTCGGTGCCGGAGTTGGTGAAGCGCACCAGCTCGACCGAGGGGAAGCGCGCGCAGATCAGCGAGGCGAGCTTGCCTTCCATCTGGTTGTGGGCGCCGCGGTTGATGCCGTCGTCGAGCGCGCCGTCGATCGCCTTGCGGATCACCGGATGGGAGTGGCCGTAGAGGCCGGCGGTGTATTCGCCGAGGAAGTCGACATACTTCTTGCCGTCGGCGTCCCAGAGATTGGCGCCTTCGCCCTTCACCATCGTCACCGGGAACGGGCCGTAGAACAGCACGGTGCGCGTGTTGCCGCCGGGCAGGCTCTGGCAGGCATCCTCGTGCAGCTTCTGGCTCTTCGGGTTGCGCTTGATGAAGTCGGCGCGCGCTTCGGCAAGCGCCGAGGCGATGTCGGCATTGGCGGGATGGGCGATCGTCTGGGTCATCGGGAGGATCCTTCGCTGAAGGCGTCTTGGAAAAGTCTAGCCGATCGGAAACGCACGCGGCCAGGGTCGCCCTTGCGCGCGCGAAACGCGCTCTCCATGCTGGCGGCACCCCATGACCGACTTCAAGCCCGCCGATCCCGACTTCGAAGCCAGAGTCCGCGCCAGCTTCGGGCGCCAGGGCATCATGAACCTGCTCGGGGCGCGGATGACCAGGGTTGCGCCCGGCGAGGTCGCGATCGAGCTGCCGTTCCGCGCCGACCTCTCCCAGCAGCACGGCTTCTTCCATGCCGGCGTGACCTCGACCATCGCCGACTCGGCCGGGGGATATGCCGGCTTCACGCTGTTCCCGGCCGATGCCTCGGTGCTGACGGTCGAGTTCAAGATCAACCTGCTCAGCCCCGCCAAGGGCGACCGCCTGGTCGCCACCGGCAAGGTGATCAAGCCCGGCCGCACGCTGACCGTCTGCTCGCTCGAGGTCGACGTCTTCGACGGCCCCCGCCAGGTCGCCTGCGCCTACGGCCTGCAGACCCTGATGTGCATGGCCGGCAGGCCGGACGTGCCGGCCAAGTAACCGCGTTTTCCTGAAACGCGTATCGGCCGGGTCCAACCCTCGCTAGGTTCGCCCCGATGCTTCCCTCCGCCGTGATCCTCGCGGGCGTCGTCGTCGTCGCCTGGTCGGTGCTCACCGTCTCGATCCGCGCCACGCTCTACGGTTTCGCGTTCGAGCCGTGGTCGCTGGCGCTGGCCGTGCAGATCTGCGGCGGCGCGGTGCTGCTGTTCGCGGCCGGCATTCGCTCGCTGCCGCTGGAGCCGATCCGGCGCTGGGCGACCTGGGTGATCGGGGGCCTGCGCGTCGTCACCACCTGCGCCTTCACCACGGCGCTGCTCCATGCCTCGGCGGGGCAGGTCAGCCTGCTCACCACGATCAACGTGCTGATCGCGATGCTAGGCGTCTTCGTCGTCTTCCGCCGCCGCCGGCACCTGGGCGAGATCCCGGGCATCCTCATGATGATCGCGGGGCTGATCCTGCTCGTCGGCCATCTCGAGGGCGGCTGGAGCAACATGGCGATCCGCTTCGTGATCTTCTCCGAGACCTCGGTGGTGATCGCGAGCCTGCTCGCCGAGCGTCATCCCGACAATCTCGGCAGCCGCCGCCAGCGGCTCGCGCTCACCGGCTTCGTCACGCTGCTCTCGGCGCTCGGCCTGCTCGTCGTCTGGGGTCTCGCGACCGTGCTGCTCGCCGGATCGTCCGTCGGCCCCGACACCAGCGCCGTGATGGCGACGCTGTCCTCGCCCTGGCTCTGGATCATGGCCTTCCTGCTCGGCGGCGTGCTGCGCGGGCCCGCGACCTACGGCGCCTTCGTCATCACCGCGAAGCTCGGCGCCGACGGCTACATGCTCGGCATGGCGGCGATGCCGCCGCTGGCGATGGGCCTCGAGATGCTGGCCGCGCATGTCAGCCTGGTGCCGGCGCCGAAGAGCGCGCTCGCCGATCTCGGCGTCGCCGCGATCGTGATCGCCGGCGGGATCTGGGTCGTGATCGCGCAGGTGCGCGCCCGGCGGCGCATCTGATGTCGCCGGCCCTCGCGATCGCGCTGGCGACGACGGCGATGTGGTCGTTCGTCACCGTGCTGCTGCGCTCGGCGCTGTTCCAGTTCTTGTTCGATCCCTGGACCATGGCGATGACGACGCAGCTCTGCGCCGGCGCGACCTTGCTGACCGCGGCGGGACTGCGCTCGCTGCCGCTCGAGCCGCTGCGCCGCTGGTCGACCTGGGCGATCGGCGCGATCCGCGTCATCACCACCTGCTGCTTCTCGGCGGCCCTGCTCTACGGCTCGGCAACGACGATCACGCTGATCTCGATCGTCAACGTGCTGGTCGCGGCGATCGGCGTCTACGCCGCCTTCCGGCGCAAACCGCATCCGGCCGAGCTTCCGGGCTTCGCGCTGATCGCGCTCGGCATCGTGCTGCTGGCGGGCCAGCTCGACGGCGGCTGGTCGAGCCCGGCGCTCAAGTTCCTTCTCGTCTCCGAGACCGCGGTCGTGCTCTCGAGCATCCTCTCCGAGCGCCATCCCGACAATCTCGGCGATCGCCGCCAGCGCCTGGCGCTGACCGGCTTCGTCACGCTGTTCTCGGCTTCGGGCCTACTGATCGTCTGGAGCCTGCTCGGTCGCATCTTCCCCGATGTCGCGATCGGGCCCAGCGCCGCCGACGTGCTGGCGACGCTCTCCTCGCCGCTGCTCTGGGGCTGCGCGCTGGTCTTCGGCGTCCTGTTCCGCGCGCCGCTCACCTACATGGCGTTCCAGATGATGCGGCTCGTCGGCGCCGACGGGTACATGCTGTCGATGGCGGCGCTGCCGGTGACGACGCTGCTGTTCGAGGTCGCGGCCGGCGAGGCCGGGATGCTGCCGCCGCCGAGCCTCGATCCGGTGACGCTCGGATACTCGGCCGTGATCCTCTCGGGCGGCGCCTGGATCATCCTGGTACGGGTGCGCCGGCGGTAACATCCCCGTCATCTAAGTCGTTGTTTAAGCTTGCACATCTTGCAACCGGCGGCGACCGCTCCCATCTCGCGCGCAACAGATCGACACGAACAGGAATGCGCGCCGATGCCCTTGCTCATGTGTCCGAACGACAACGCCGCGATGCAGACGGTCAACCGCTCCGACGTGCAGTTCGACATCTGCCCGACCTGCCGCGGCGTGTGGCTCGACCGCGGCGAGCTCGAGAAGCTGATGGGGGCGGCGCAGGACGGCGGATCGGAGCCTCGCGACAGCCGCCCGTCCGAGCGCCGCTACGAGGACCAGCGTCGCCACGACGATCATCGCCGCTACGAGAGCGAGCGCCGCTGGCACGACGACGACTACCGCAAGAAGAAGCGCCGCGGCTTCGACATCTTCGACATCTTCGACTGAGGCCGCGCCTCAGGCATCGATCAGCGCCCTCGCCGTCGCCGCGACCGCGTCGGGCAGCGGCACCGACTTGCGCGCGTCGAGGTCGACGCAGACAGCGACGATCTTCGCCTCCATCGCCAGCGCGCCGTCGGCCTCGACGATCATGCGGTGGCCGAAGGTCAGCGACTTGGTGCCGACCGTCTGCATCGTCGTCTCGATGCGCGTCGTCTCGCCCTCGGTCAGCTCGCGCTTGAAGTCGATCTCGCAGCGGAGCATCGACAGCGCCTTCCGCCCGTGCGCGGAATTTTCGCCCAGGCCGACCTTCTCCATGACCGCGAATCCGGCATGGCTGATGCGGCCCATGTAGTGCTGGACGTTCATGTGGCCGAGGCGGTCGAGCTCTTCCGGCAGGACCGTCCCGCGATATGTGACGAAAGCAGGCATGGAAGCGGACCCTAACCCAGGTAAACGCTTCGCATCAGTACGAAATTGTCATTGCTGCGCCGCGGAACCGCCCTCGAACCGCCCGGTTGTTACGGGACGCTCGAGGACAGATCGCCATGCACACCGAGACCATCAGAATCCCGCCGGGAACGGCAGTCGTGAACGTCAGCGACCCGTACCACGTCTATCGCTGGTGCAGGCGCTGGGGCGTGACGGAACGGCAGCTTCGTGCTGCGGTGCGGTCGGTCGGTGGCGAGGCGCGCGCGGTCGAGGCGGCGCTGGCACGAGCGCGCTCGGCGATGCCGCTCCTTGCGAGAGAGGTCAGGCTGCGGGAGGATCACGCCGCCGGCGACGACTGACCCCGGCGGCAAAGGGAGCGATGGCGAGGACCCGCGGCGCCTGGACGATCGGCGAGCATCTGGAGCAGGGCTACGCGCTCACCGCCTACTGCAACAACCCGCGCTGCGGGCGCAGCAAGCGGCGTCAGGGCCGCTATCTCGACCTCAGTAAGCTGGATCCTCATCTCACGCTGGACGAGCTGCAGCCGAAGCTCGTCTGCGTCGACTGCAACACGCACCAAGCGATCGTGATCCGCACCCCGCCGGAGAGCGAGGCGCGCGAGCAGAGGTTCGAGCCGATCCCCAAGCGCTAGGGCGTTTCCCTGTTCGGCATCGCCACCGGCTTCGATTCCGGCGAGCCCTTGTGGCGCAGGAAGATCGACAGCACGACGATGCTGAGCACGGCGAGGAACTCGCTTTGCCAGTTCTGCATCGCCTCGAACCAGAACTGGCTGCCCGACAGGAACTCGATCGCCGACCGCGGCGGCTGGCCGTGCTCGGCCCTCTGCATGTTGTCGAGGCGCAGGCCGCTCGCCGCATGGATCGCGAACGAGATCAGGAACATGAGCGCGAAGGCGAGGCTCAGCGAATAGCGATAGAGCGTGCGCACCCAGCCGCCCGTCCTGACCGGCCACGGCGCATCCGCTGGCGCCTGGCCCTCCGCCGGCTCCTCGTCGACGTCCTCCTTCTTGTCGGGATTCTTCGATTCCGCCGATCCCCGCTGGAACAGGTAGGCGGTGAGCGCGACATAGGCGCTCATCTGCAGGAATTCGCTCTCCCAGTTCTCGGCCGTGGCCTCGAGGAAATGCGGCGTCCGGAGATAGGCGGCGAAGCCGATCGCCGCCGCGCCATGAAGCGCCTGCTCCTCGTTGAAGACCAGCCAGCCGGCGACCGCCTGCCCGATCCAGAACACGAGGAAGCACGCCAGCAGAACCAGCGTCAGGCCGTTGTCGCGAAGGAACCTGCGCATGGAAGGATAAACAGAGCGAGAGCGACCGCGGTTCCGGGTACCGCGTCACGCCTCTTTGCCCTCCCCCGCCTGCTGCACAGGCGAGGGAGGGGGGGGGCCGATGCGGGTGCGCGTCAATCCGCTGCCGCGGCGACTTCCTTCGCGAGCAGCGCGTTCAGGTGGCGCGCGATGGCGCCCATGCCGGAGACGCCGGCCTTGGTCTCGGCGTCCGGGTTGTAGTTGGTGTTGGTGTTGACGTTGTAGGTCCAGCTGCGGCCTTGCTCGTCCTTGGCGAACTCGATGCCGGCGATGCCGATGCCGTTCGCCTTCAGGAACGCTTCCCACTTCGGGATCAGCGGGTGGGTGAAGCCGTCGATCACCTTGAACTTCTCGCCCAGCGCCACCGCCGGGCAGGCGGCATCGCCGATCTGGCACGCATCGGCTGGACAGAGCTGGAAGCCCTCCGAGGTGTCGACGCGGACGGCATAGAGGAACTTTCCGCCGACGAACTCGACGCGCGTGATGTAGGGCTCGGGCGACTTAATGTAGCGCTGAACCAGCGTGATGCCGTCGACCGACGGCTCGTACTCGCCCGACGCCAGGTATTCGTCGAGCGCCGCGAGCGAATGGAACAGGCGGACGCCGAGGCCCTTGCCGCCGCGGTTGTGCTTGAAGATCACCGGGAATCCGAGCTTCTCCGCCGCGGCGCGTAGCCGGTCCTTGCCGAGCACCGCGAGCGTATCCGGCGTCGGCACGTCGAAGCGGGCCAGCGCCTCGTACTGCGCGACCTTGCTGATCTCGAGCTGCAGGGCGCGGCCGTTGTTGACGATGGTGCGGCCGTGGCGTTCGAGCCAGGCCAGCACCGCGCCGGTGTACTCGGCGGCGTAGCGGTGGTCGCGCGTGTGAGAGCTGGCGCTCATCCGGTTGTAGAAGACGCCCTCGGGCGGCGCCTCGGTCAGGTCGAGCGTGCCCTGGTCCAGATGCCACTCCTCGAACGGCGCGCCGATCGCCTTGAACTGGGCGCGCAGCGGCTCGACCCAAACGCTGTTCTCATGGATGACGTGAATCTTGGCCACGGCGGGCTCCCGGATGTTCTTTCTACAGATTTAACGCTCCGGATCGAGCCTTCAATCTATATTAACAGTGTAGAATAGCGTCTACATATATTTCACAATTAAAATGTGCATTTAAGCTCCTTTAGGCTCGGCCTATCGTCCCCCGACCCCTTCCGGAGCTTGCCGATGAAATTCCCAGACACCGGTCGTCCGCGCGCCGAGGTCATGGCGCAGCTCAAGGGCTTCGCCGAAGGCGACGCCGACTGGAAGCGGGGGCGGGTGCCGCTCTACGTGTTCAAGGCGACCGAGGAGGCGGCGGAGGTCGGCAAGGAAGCCTTCAACGCCTACTTCACCGAGAACGCGCTCGGCGCCAAGCGCGCCTTCGGCAGCCTGAAGCGCATGGAGGACGAGGTCGCGCGCATGGCGCTCGACCTCTTCCACGCGCCCGAGGGTACCGTCGGCAACATGACGACCGGCGGCAGCGAAAGTATCCTGATGGCGGTGAAGGCGGCGCGCGACTTCGCCAGGAAGCAGCGCGGCGACAAGGTGCATCGCGGCAACCTCGTGCTGCCGTCGAGCGCGCATCCTGCGTTCAACAAGGCGGCCCTCCTGATGGACCTCGAGGTCCGCCGCGTGCCGGTGACCAAGGACTTTCTCGCCGATCCACGCGCGATGGCCGCGACCGCCGACAAGGACACGATCATGATCGTGGGCTCGGCGCCGTGCTTCCCTTATGGCGCGATCGATCCGATCGAGGATCTCGGCGAGGTCGCGGGCTCGAAGAACCTCTGGCTCCATGTCGATGCCTGCGTCGGCGGGTACGTGGCGCCGTTCGTGCGCGACGAGGGCTGGCCGGTGCCCACCTTCGACTTCGCGGTGCAGCAGGTCTCTTCGCTCTCGGCCGACCTGCACAAGTTCGGCTTCGCGCCGAAGCCGGCCTCGACCGTGTTCTATCGCGACGAGGCGCGGAAGGCCGGCCAGACCTTCGCGATCGACGAATGGCCGAACGGCCGCTTCGTCACCGAGACCTTGACCGGCACGCGCGCCGGCGGCGCGGTCGCGGCGGCCTGGGCGCTGATGCAGACCTTGGGGCGCAACGGCTACCGCCAGATCGCGCGCGAGCTCATGACGATGCGCGACGCCTACATCCAGGGCATCGAGGCGATCCCCGGTTTCCGCGTCTTCGGCAAGCCGCATCTGACGCTGCTGGGATTCGGCGCCGCCGATCTCGACATGGCGCGCGTCGCCGAAGGCATGGCGAACCGAGGCTGGGTCCCGGGCATGCTGAAGGATCCGCCCGGCCTGCACCTGATGATGTCGCTGCTGCACAAGGACGCGCGGCCCGACTACCTCCGCGACCTTGCCGCATCGGCGGCCGAGGTCCGCACGAGCTCCGGCAAGGCGAAGCTGGAGGCGACGTACTCCTGATGTCCAAACGCGTCCTTGCCGCCTCGATCAAGCACGAGACCCACGCCTTCAACCGGCTGCCGACGACGCTCGCGCACTTCAAGGCGCAGCAGTTCGCCTTGGGCGACGAGATCCGCACCAAGTACAAGGGCGTGCGGCTGGAGATGGGCGGCTTCCTCGACGCGGCGGAGAAGTACGGCTGGGAGATCCATCACCCGGTCTGCACCTTCGCCACGCCCGGCGGCTCGGTCTCCGACGAGGCCTTCGAGTTCTTCGTCGGTCATCTGGAAGAGGGCCTGAAGCGGGCCGGCAAGCTCGACGGCGTGGCGCTGGCCCTCCACGGCTCGATGGTCACGCAATCCCACGACGATGCCGAGGGCGAGATCCTGACGCGGACGCGGGCGATCATCGGCCGCGACGTGCCGGTCGCGGTCACGCTCGACCCGCATTCGAACGTGACCAGGACGATGGCCTTGCACGCCAACATCATCACCGCGTTTCGCACTAGCCCGCATGTCGACCAGTACGAGACCGCGCTCCGCGCCTCAGCCATCCTCGACCGCGCGATGAAGGGAGAGGTCTCCCCGCGCGTCTTCCTCGCCCGACGCTCGGCGCTCAACGCCTTCGACTCGGCGCGCACCTATACCGGCCACGGCCCGATGATCGAGGCGCTGAAGCGGGCGTCCGAGATCGAGAGGACCGAGAAGGGCGTGCTCTGCGTCAGCGTCCATTCCGGCTTCTCACGCTCGGACTTCGCCGAGGTCGGCCCCTCGGTCGCGGTCACCGGCGACGGCGATCACCCGCGCTACCAGGCGCTGGCCGAGGAGCTGATGGAGTTCGGCTGGCAGAACCGGCACACCCAGACCGAGAAGGTCGTCCCGGTCGAGGCGGCGATCGCCGCGGCGCGCGAGGTGCGCGTCGGCGACAGGCCGTTGATCCTCGGCGACTATGGCGATGCGCCCGGCGGCGGCGCCTATGGCGACTCGACCTCGATCCTGAAGGGGCTGCTGGATGCCGGCATCAAGAACGCGGCGCTGGCCGCGATGTACGATCCGGAGTCGGCCCGGAAGGCGCGCGCCGCTGGCGTGGGCGCCACCGTGCACCTGACATTGGGCGGCAAGCACGATCCGGCGTTCGGCGGCGGGCCGATCGAGGTCGATGCCAAGGTGACCGCGCTCTCCGACGGCAACTTCGTCTACAAGGGCCCTTACGGCACCGGCACGCGCGGCAGCTTCGGCGACAGCGTCGCGGTCGACATCAAGGGCATTCAGGTGATCCTCTCGACCCTCAACAAGGGCATCTACGATCTGGAGCAGTTCCGCATCTTCGGCATCGAGCCGACCGACAAGTCGGTGCTGGTGGTGAAGTGCATGCAGGGCCACCACGCCGCCTTCGACCCGATCGGCTCGAAGTCGATCGACGTCGATTCCGGCGGCCTCACCACCATCGACATCAAGCGCTTCCCCTACAAGAAGGTGAAGCGCCCGACCTGGCCGCTCGACGACATCTGATCCATGACCGCCTACCGCTCCGGCGGGCTCCAGGTCCGCCACGTCACGCAAGTCGGCGCGCCTTACCGCGCGATCGCGGTCGAGAAGCTGACGCCTCTGATCGGCGCGGAGATCGGCGGTGTCGATCTCTCGAAGCCGTTGGGTCTGGAGCAGGTCGAGGAGATCTCCCGCGCGCTCACCGAGAATCTCGTGGTCTTCTTCCGCGACCAGGAGCTGACACCGGCGCAGCACATCGCCTTCGGCCGGCTGTTCGGCGACCTCCACGTCCATCCGGCCGCACCGCATGTCGAGGGCACGCCGGAGCTGATGATCATCCGCGCCGACCGCGACTCTAAGCGCGCCAACGGCGAGGACTGGCACACCGACGTCTCCTGCGACGCCGAGCCGCCGATGGGCAGCATCCTGCGCATCACCGACTGCCCGGCGGAAGGCGGCGACACGCTGTTCGCAAGCATGTATGCGGCCTATGACGCGCTGTCGGACCGCATGAAGACGTATCTCGATGGGCTCCGGGCCGTGCACGACGGCGAGAACGTCTATCGCGGCGCCTACACGAATTTCGGCGTCGCCGACAAGGCGAGCTATCCGCGGTCCGAGCATCCGGTCGTCCGCACCCATCCGGTGACCGGCCGGAAGGCGCTCTACGTCAACCGCATCTTCACCACGCGCATCCTGGACCTGCCGCGCGAGGAAAGCGACGCGCTGCTCGCCTTCCTCCTCGCCCATGCCGAGAGCCCGCTCTGGCAGTGCCGCTTCCGCTGGCGCAGGAACTCGATGGCCTTCTGGGACAATCGCTGCGCCCAGCACCGCGCGATGTGGGACTACTGGCCCAAGACGCGCTCGGGCTTCCGCGTGACCGTGAAGGGAGAGC
>CAZZLX010000021.1:0-16384 GCA_964655235.1 uncultured Rhizobium sp. | reverse complement strand
CCGGCAACGTCGACGTGGTGAATCTGGCGCTCAATATGTACAGCCAGGGCATCGACCCCGGCATCGGCGTCGGCGACATCGATGAGGTGAAACAGGCGGTTGAGTACTGCAATCAGCTGCCCGTCCATCCGCGGCATCCGTATGCGGGAGAACTTGTCTTCACCGCATTCTCCGGCTCGCATCAGGACGCGATCAAGAAGGGCTTCGCTGCGCTGGAGAAGAGCAACACCGGTATCTGGGAAGTGCCCTATCTGCCGATTGATCCCAAAGATCTCGGGCGCGACTACCAGGCGGTGATCCGTATCAACAGCCAGTCCGGCAAGGGCGGCATCGCTTATGTCATGGACCAGGACTACGGCTTCGACCTGCCGCGCAAGCTGCAGATCGAGTTCAGCCAGGTGATCCAGGGCATCGCCGACGACACCGGCAAGGAGATCCAGCCGGAGATGATCAAGACCGCCTTCGACAAGGAGTACCTGTCGGAGGACAAGATCGCCTTCGTCGAGCACCGCACGGTGCCGGGCGGCAAGGGCGGCGGGCGCAACCTCGATGCGACGATCCGCGTGAACGGCAAGGAGCGCGAGGTGCAGGGCACCGGCAACGGGCCGATCGACGCGTTCGTCGATGCGATCTCGAAGAGCCTCGGCATACAGGTGAAGGTTCTCGACTATCGCGAGCACGCCCAGGGCAGCGGCGCCGACGCAACCGCCGTCGCCTACGTCGAGGCGAAGGTAGGCGACAAGCCCTCGCTCTTCGGCGTTGGCGTCGATCCCAATATCGTCGCCGCCTCGCTCCGCGCCATCGTCAGCGCGGTCAACCGGGCGCAGCGGTCAAAGTAAGGCTCTGATCGCTCCGGCGATCGACAGCACAAGCAGCAGGACGAGCACCGCCTTCCGGAAGGTGGCGGGCTCGGTCCTGATGAAGCCGCGGCTGCCAATCGCGATCCCGATCAGCAGCACCGGCAACAGCACCAGCGCGGCGAGGAAAGTCCCGCCCGTGACGAGGCCCTGGGTCGCACCGAGCGCCAGCGCATAGGTGTCGGTCGCGAGGAAGAAGGCGACGAGCGAGGCCCTGACTGCCGCGGTACCGGCCGGCGACGACAGGTAGAAAAGGACGACCGGTGGGCCGCCGATGCCGAGGCTGCCGTTGAGCAATCCGACGGCGGTCCCGGTCGCGAAGGTCGCACCCCTTCCCGGCATTTCCTTCAGGGCGAAGCCGCGCCATAGCAGGATGGTCGTGGTCGCGACCAGGATGGCGATGGCGAACCGGATCGGCGTCTCAGGCAGGTTAGCGAGCAGATAGACGCCGAAGGGCGTGGCGATCAGCGTGCCGACGATCAGCGGGGCGAGGGATCGCCAGTCGATCTGGCGCCAGACGCCGGGCAGCATATGGATGCTGGCGGCGACCTCCATGACGAAGACGATCGGGATCGCGGTCGACGGCGGCAGCACCAGCGACAGGCCGGAGACAGCCAGCATCGAGAAGCCGAAGCCGGAATAGCCCCGGATGATCGCCGCGACCAGCAAGGCCGCGATCACAGCCGTCGCCATGCCGAGTGATAGCGTCTGCAGGTCGAGAAGTTCGGCAAGGCGATCGAGCATCGAGGTGGCGCAGGCTAGCGCGACAAAGGAAGGCTTGCCCAGGGGCGGGGTAGCGCTGTACGTCCAGGATCCATGTCAGAGACTGCCGACAACGACGCCGACGGACGCTCGCCCTGGGCCGGGTTGCAGGGCGTCGCCTTCGCCGAAGTACGTCCCTCCGGCCATCCGATCTCGGGCACCGTCACTGTTCCCGGCAGCAAGAGCTTCACCAACCGCGCGCTGATCCTTGCCGGCGTGGCGGAAGGCGTCTCGACGCTGACCGGCCTTCTCCGTAGCGATGATTCCTACTGGTGCATCGACGCGTTGAAGCGCCTCGGTGTCGGCGTCGAGGTCGAGGGCACGACGGCGCGCATCGCCGGTTCCGGCGGCCGCTGGTCTGCGAGGACGGCCGACCTTTTCATCGGTTCCGCGGGCACGATCGGGCGCTTCCTGCCGGGCGTACTCGCCGCATCGCCCGAAGGCCGCTATCGCGTCGCTGCGAGTGCGCAGTTGATGCGTCGGCCGGTGTCGCCGCTGATCGAAGCGCTGACGACGTTGGGTGCCGAGATCACCCACGAAGGCGACCCTGGCGGCTTCCCGATGACCATCGCCGCGCGCGGGCTCGAGGGCGGCAAGCTCACCATGTCCGGCAAGGTATCGAGCCAGTTCATCTCCGGCGCGCTGATCGCCGCGCCGCTCGCCAGGGCGCCCGTCGAGCTCGAGGTCGTCGACCAGATCGTGCAGTCCGACTACGTCCGCATGACGCTCGATGCGATGAAGGCCTTCGGCGTCGAAGTGCCGCACGACGAGGCGCTGACGCGCTTCCACGCGACACCGCAGCGCTATCGCGGCGGCGGCTTCGCGATCGAGGCCGACGCCTCGACCACCACCTATTTCCTGGCGCTGGCCGCGGCGACGCGCGGCCGCATCGTCATCGACAATATCGGCACCTCCACGCGCCAGCCGGACCTGCGCATGATCGACGTGCTCGAACGGATGGGCTGCGAGATCGGGCGGGAGCCAGGGCGGATCACGGTCATCGGTCCCTCACGTCTCAGGGGCGGCTTCACCGTGGACATGAAGCCGATGTCGGACGCGACGCTGACGCTGGCGGCGCTGGCTCCCTTCGCCGACAGCCCGATCGCGATCGAAGGCGTCGCGCACATCCGCAAGCACGAGAGCGACCGTATCTCGGTGATGGCGAAGGCGCTGACCGATCTCGGCATCGGTGTCGACGAGAAGCCGGATGGCATGGTCATCCGTCCGGGAGCGCCGCGCTTCGCCGAGCTCGAAACCCATGACGACCACCGTGTCGCGATGGCTTTGGCGGTGCTGGGGGCATCGGGCCAGGGTGTGCGCCTCGCCGATCCCGGCTGCGTGTCGAAGACCTGCCCGGTGTTCTTCGAGGAGATCGGGAAGCTCGGCGTCCCGGTCGAGCTCTTCTAGCGCTCTCTAGCGATAGATCCGCATCGCGCGCTCGACGCGCAGGGTCAGGTCGGCGCTGGCCACCGGTTTCACCAGGAAGCCGTCGATGCCGAGGTCCTTGGCCTTCATCACCACCTCGCGCTCGGTATGCGAGGTCAGGAACAGCACCGGCGTACGCAGGCTGCCGCTGTTCTTCAGCCGCACCCATTTCACGAAGGCGAAGCCGTTGGTCGGCGTCATGTTGATGTCGCAGATGACCAGATCCGGTGGGCGTATCAGGAACTGCTCCTTCGCCGCTTCGCCGTTGGCGGCTTCGACGATCGCGCCAAAGCCCAGGGCACGGAGCATCAGTCGCACGGAATCGCGCACCGCCTCCTGATCGTCGACGATCATGACGGTGTAGTTCTTGTAGCGGTCGGCGGGATCGGGCCGGTCGGACACGGCTTCGGACTCTATGGGGCGGCGGGGAGCGCTTCAAGCAAGCGCCACGGCTACTCCAGCTCCGGCAGGTCGGCGATCGCCAGGGCCAGTGCCTGGGCTTCGGATGGAAGGTCGATCGCCGACGCGGTAGCCCAGTCCGAGGCCGCTGCCGCCTTCTCAAAGGCCTGGGCGGCGCGGCCGAGACGCATCGCGCCGGCGCTGAAGGCCGCCCCCTTGAGCGCATGCGCCTTTCCCTGGGCTGCTTCGGCGTGCGCCTCCGCAGCCGCGGTCATCGCCTCGGCGGCGAGCTTGTTCGCCTGGCCCGCAAACCGGCGGAGCATGCCCAGGATCTCGACCGTCATCCCGCCCGCGATCGACTCCAACTCTTCCAGATCCAGGATCGGCGCTTCCGGGAGGTCGCCGGTGGCCCCGGTGCTGACCGGGCCTACGATCGCCGCTTCCAGCGCTGCGGCCGTTGCCGGCCACGGGCAAGCGACGTCGATGCCGTCGGGCGTCGGGCCGCCGGCAAGCACCACCACGCGGAGATCGAACAACAGCGGCGAGGTCCGGACCGCCCGGGCGAGGACCGCGGCGGTGCCGTCGGTCAGGCGCTCGCCGGTGAGTACTGCATCCAGAGGCGGATCGGCGGATTCGAGAACATCGAGCGCTTCGTGGAGTCCGGAGGCGATGGCGGCGATCGCGCCCAGGCCGGTCAGGACGCCGGCGACGGCCGCGGCTCTTGCGGCATCGCCATCGACGACGAGCACGCGGCGTCCGGCGAGGTCCGAGGAAAGAGGGCTCATCGACGGGCCATCATCATGTTATAGTATACGTCTACGCAGGCCATGGGGTCTTGAGATGCTCGATCGTCGCCACGCGCTCCGCCTTTCCACCAGCCTGTTCGCACTTGCCGCCTTTGGGCTCGGCGAGGCCAAGGCTGCGCCCGCACGGGTCGCGCTCGAGGAGATCCATCGCGAGCCCGACATGCCGGGCGTCGACTACTCGGCCAAGGCACGAAAGCTCGCGGGACAGCGTATCCGCGTCGAGGGCTTCCTGGCACCGCATGCGGGTGGTCGCGCCGCCGCACCGTTCCTGGTGCTGTCAGGCCAGCCGATGGTCGGCTGCCCGCACTGCCTGGGATCGGCGGACCTGCCCGGCGACAGCCTCGTCGCCTATTTCGGCAAGGGTGTCGGCATGGCCGACACCGGCATACCGGTCACGATCGAGGGCGTGCTCGATCTCGGCTCGCGTACCGACGCGCAGACCGGCTTCGTCTCCACCGTCCGCCTGTTCGACGCCAAGCTGGTCGGCTAGCCGCCGGCCGTTCCGCTCGCGCCGTCCGCCTGCCAGCGACGCGAGCGGACGATGGTGACGGTGCAGGGAGCCTTCGCCGCGACCTCGCCCGAGACGCTGCCGAGGATGGACTTCGCCATTGATTTGGCGCGCGCTCCCATGACGACGTGGTCGACGCGGTTGGCGCCGACATACTCGAGGATGGCTGCGGCCGGGCTCACCGCCTCGAGCACGTGAAAGCTGAGCCGGCTGTCGTCGATGCCCAGCGGGATTGCCCAATGCTTGAGGGCGACGAGGCGATCGACGTGCCGGTGGCGGCCCGCCTCGTCGAGGGTGGTGTCCAGCTTCACGAGATTCTGCTTGAGCACGCTGACGCAGGCGACGCGTGCATCCGGCATGGTTTTCAGGACGTGCTGGACGGTCGACCGTATCGCTTGGGCCAGGCGGGCGTCGCCCTCGCCCAGGTCGAGCGCCGCGCAGACGATCGGCGCGTCGTCCAGCCGGCTGGAGACCGTGGCCTTCAGGATCGGCGCCATGGTCTCGGGATTGAAGCGTCGCCTCAGGACCGTCGCGAAGGAATCCCGTTCCTGCCGTTCGGCCCGCGCGGTCAACACGACCTCCGTCGGGTTCGCGAGATCGAAGGCGAGCTGGGCAGCGCTCGGGTGGCGCCAGGCCGGGTTGACCTCGAGGCACCTGAGGATGATCTCCTGCAGCCACGGCGGTATCTCGGGGCGCCGCTTCCGCGGCGGCACCGGGTCGAGCCATATCCTCCGCTTGAGGCCGGACATACGCTGCGGGTCGCCAAAAGGCCGCGCGCCGGTCGCGAAGAAATACATGAGGACGCCAAGTGCGAAGAGGTCGCTTCGCGCGTCGTGCCGGTTGCCCATGACCTGCTCGGGCGCCATGTACGGCGCGGTGCCGAAGGGAACCCGGAATTCCGCTTCCATCAGGTCGGGAAGCTGGTCGTGGCGTGAAAGCCCGTAGTCGATGAGGACCGCGTCACCGTTCGGCCGGAACAGGATGTTCGACGGCTTCACGTCGAGGTGGATGACGTGCTGGCGATGGAGGTCGTCGAGCGCGTGCGCGATCTTGGCACCGAGCGCCGCGACCTCGCCGAGAGCAAGAGGAAGGTCGCCGAGCCGCTTGATGAGCGAGGGACCCGGAACGCGCTCCATGACGATGTAGGGCTGGACCTCGAAGCTTCCCGCGGCGATAAAGGCCGGAACATGCGGCCCGGTGAGGCGCGGCATGATCATCTGCTCCATCTCGAAGCCGACGATCGTCGCCGGGTCCTCGCCGTCGGCCAGCTTCGGGACCTTCATCAGCATCGGCATGTCGTCACCCGGCCGGCTCACCGACCACAGCGTCGCCATGCCGCCTGCATGCACGCGCTCGCCGATCAAGAAGCCGTCGATCGTGCCGCCGGGCTGGAGCGGGGATGCGCGCATCATGCTTACCGTCCGCGAAACAGGCGCTGGGCGAGCGCCTCGGGCAGTCCGGCCTCTCGAATCTTGGCCGCGGCGGCGTCGACGTCGTAGGGGACGCGCACGTAGGTCAGCTCATGCCGGTCCACGTCGAGAATGGCGTACGAGGCGCCGGGATTTCCGTCCCGCGGCTGGCCGACCGATCCGAGCACGCAGACCCAGCGCCGTTGGAGAAGAAGCGGCACGGCGACGTCGGTGACCGGCTGGAACCGGATGGGCGGGCTCTTGCCGCGGCTGCCGAAGACGGCGGGAACATGGACATGCCCGCAGAACACCAGGCGAGCGGAAGTGGCGGCGAGACAGCGTGAGGCATCGTCGCGATTGATCACGTACTGCCAGGTCGCGGGAGCCTGTCCCGCGGCGTGGATGAACAGGCGATCTTCCTCCTCGGCCCGGGTCGGACGCGCTTCGAGGAAAGCACGTGCGGCCGGGCCGAGCTGGCCGCGCGTCCACTGGATCGCAACCTCGGCATTCGGATTCATCCGCTCCCTGAGATTGGCGATCGCATGGTCGTGGTTGCCGAGAAGGGCGACGGCTCCCCGCGTCACGCGCTCCATGATCTCGTCGACGACCCAGGCCGGATCGGCGCCGTAGCCCACGTAGTCTCCGAGGAAGGCGAACCTGTCGACGCCGCGGCGCTCGGCGTCCGCGAGGCAGGCCGTGAAGGCCTCGCGGTTGCCGTGGATGTCGGCCATGAGAGCGATGCGCATGCGGTCGGGCCTCGTCGTGCCCGATCATAGGTGGCTCGGTGACTAACGTCGCGGGCTTATGAGGCGCAATCCCGCGACAGTTTGACTTCATCTCGAGCCATTGGTGACCACCAGACTGCGCACGGATCAGAAAAGATGGAGGTGTGGCCTGCCGTCAAGGCTCGGCCAGGGTCTCCAGCGTTGCCTGCGGCCGGTAGAGGCGGTTCTCCCAGTCGGGGACGGCATCTTGCGCCCTGGCGAGATCGGCCTCGCTCATCTGTTCTTCGAGCTGGAGCAGGATCCCGGTCACCCGGTTGATCATCGCGTCGTCGCCGTAGAGCCCGGCGGTCGCGAACCAGCGATAGGCCTCGATCATGTCCTTCTTCATGCCTTGGCCGCGCCAGAAAAGAGTGGCGAGGTTGAACGCGCCGGCCGGGTTGTTGCGCTCGGCGGCCCGGCGGAACCACCTCGCCGCCTCGGCCGGATCGTCCTTGAGCCCGTGCGCGCCGTAGAGATGGAAGGTGCCGATCGCGTTCTCGGCCTCGGCATGCCCGGCGAGCGCGGCGCGCCGGTAGAAATCGAGCGCGGCCTTCGTGTCGCGCCGTACGCCGTTGCCGAGCTCGTAGGCGTTGGCGAGCGCGAACAATGCCTGCGGCTGGCTCGCGGCCGCCGCCCAGCCGAGCCAGGCGAGACCGGCGGCTTCGTCCTGCGGCCCGCCTTCGCCGGCGAGCAGCATCGAGCCCAGCGACGCAGCGGATCCCGGATGGCCGCGTTCGGCCGCGGCGGTGAACCAGCGCCGGGCGTCGACCTTGCGCTGCGGCGTGCCGAGGCCGCGATACGAGAAGACCGCGCAATTGTGCTGGGCGCCGAGATGGCCGCTCTCGGCGGCGCGGCAGAACCAGCGCGCGGCATCGACCGCCATGCCGTCCCTATGCGCGATCGCGCCGAGATAGAAGACCGCCTCGACGTCGCCCTTCTCGGCGAGCCGGCCGAACAGCTTGTAGGCGGTCGAGAGATCCTTGGCCTTGTACGCGGCAAGCGCGTCGGCGCGCTCGTCGGCCTTTGCCGGAAGCGCGAGCAGCAGGAGCGCGAGAAGGATGCGGATCATGGTTCGGCCAGGGCGTCGGCGACACCGTCGACCAAGTTGTGGGCGAGGAGGTGGGCGCTGTCCAGCGCGGCCCGGCTGCGTGCCGGCGCCAGCGACACCGTGAGCCGGGCGAGCCTGTCGGCGAGGGCACGGCGAGCGGCCGCGGCGCCGGCGAGATCGGTCTTCTCGAAACGCACGATGGTCCCCGGCCGGCACCGGGCGAGGAATCCCAGATCGGCCGAGATCACGGTCGCGATCTTCGGATAGCCGCCGGTGGTCTGGCGGTCGGCGAACAGCACGATCGGCTGGCCTGCACCCGGTACCTGGATCGAGCCGGGCGCGATGCCGTCGGAGATGATGTTGTAGCCGCCGGCATGCGCGATACTGGGGCCCAAGAGCCGCATGCCCATGCGGTCGGCTTCGGCGGTGATCGCGTAGTGGCCGGTGAACAGCGTCCCGATGCCCTCCTTGGTGAAGGCGTCGTCCTGCGGTCCGAGGATGACGCGGAAGCGCGACGGCGTCGGCGGCAGCAGCGCCGGATCCAGGGCGAGATCCGGGCCGGCCGGCGCGTCGGCGAGAACGAGCGCCAGATCCTGGCCGGCGCGGATCGGCCCACCGTCGAAGCCGCCGAGGCGAGAGCGCAGATGCGTGGAGGCGCTGCCGAGCACCGGCTTCGCATCGAAGCCGCCGGCAACGGCGAGGTAACCGCGCGCCGCATCGCTTGCCGCGCCGAGCGCGAGCTTCTGTCCACGCTTCAGCGTATGCGCCCGATGGAGCGCGACCGGCTGGCCGTCGATGGTCGGATTGAACGTGGCGCCGGCGATCGCGACGCGGATGGATTGGGCCGCGGCTTCCCAAGTGCCGCCGTAAAGCGTCACCTCGATCGCGGCCGCGTCGGGTCCGTTGCCGACGAGCAGGTTGGCGACCGCCAGGCCTACCGGGTCCATCGCGCCGGCGACCGAGACGCCGAAGCGTTGCCAACCGAGACGGCCGCGATCCTGGATCGTCGCCAGCGGGCCAGGATCGATGCAGCGGAGCGCGCTCACGGCTCCTCGCATTCGGGCAGCCACGACGCGTCGGCGGCGAGTCGCGCGTAGTCGTCGTGCGCGATGCGTTCGAAGCGGATGCGGTCGCCGGCGCGGAACAGGAATGGGTCCGCTCGCGCCGGATCGAAGGCGCGGACCGGCGTGCGGCCGAGCAGGTGCCAGCCGCTCGGCGCCTCGATCGAGGCGACGGCGGCCTGGATGCCGCCGATCGAGATCGTGCCGGCCGGCGTCTTGAGGCGCGGCGTCTCGCGCCTGGGCAGATGCAGCTTGGGATCGAGGCCGCCGAGGTAGGTGAAGCCGGGCTGGAAGCCGATCATGTAGACGCGATAGTCGCCGCCCATGTGGCGGGCGATCACCTCGTCGGTCGCGAGCCCCGTGCGCTCGGCGACGCTTTCCAGATCGATGCCGTGCTCGCCGCCATAGGCGACGGGCACCGTCCAGAAGCGTCCCGGCGGCGGCTCGTCGTCGAGCGTGGCCGACAGCCGCTCGATCGTCCGGTGCAAGTCGCCTGCATCCAGCCGGTCGGGATCGAAGTGGATCTGCAGGGACCGGTAGGTCGGCACCGTCTCGACGACGCCGGCGAGGTGCGCCTCGGCTAGCGCCCGGTCGAGAGAGAGCACGCGCGCGTTGACGCGGGGATCTAATGCATCGCCGAGCTCGACCGTGAGCGCGGTATCGCCGGCGGCGAGAAGACGGAAGCCAGCCCGGGTCACGGCCTCGTGCTATCCTTCACGCGATATCGCAGACGAGGGCCGGTCATGAGCGTTTCTGTGGATCTCAACAGCGACATGGGCGAGAGCTTCGGAGTCTACAAGCTCGGTGACGACGCGGCCATGCTCCGCATCGTCTCCTCGGCCAATGTCGCCTGCGGCTTCCATGCCGGCGACCCCCTTGTGATGCATACGACCGTCTCGACAGCCAAGGCCAACGGCGTCGCCGTCGGGGCGCATCCGAGCTTCCGCGACCTCTGGGGCTTCGGCCGCCGCCCGATCATGGGCGAGAAGCCCGAGGACGTCGCCAAGGAGATCGTCTACCAGATCGGCGCGATGCAGGCGGTCGCCCGCTCGGTCGGCCACACGATGAGCCATGTTAAGACCCACGGCTCGCTCGGGAACCTGATCGCGACCGACGACGCGATGGCCGACGGCGTCGCCAAGGCGATCCGCGACTCGGCGCCGGACGCGATCTTCGTGGTGATGCCGGGGACCGCGATGGAGCGGGCGGGGCAGCGCGCGAACCTGAAGATGGCGCGCGAGATCTATGCCGACCGCACCTACCAGGACGACGGCACGCTGACGCCACGGAAGCAGCCGGGCGCGGTCCTGCACGACGCCGAAGACGCGGCCAAGCGGGTTCTGGCGATGGTGCGCGAGAAGGCGATCGTCAGCACGTCCGGCAAGCGCGTGCCGGTGTCGATCGACACGATCTGCGTGCATGGCGACAACCCGGAGGCGGTCGCGATGGCCAGGCGCGTGCGCGAGGTGCTCGAGGCGGACGGCGTGCGCATCCGCCCGATGGCGGACGTTATCGGCTAGCTCGCCTTCGCGAGGCCGGCGATCGGCACCGCGGGACCGGTGAGGCAGCGCTCGGCCGGGAAGGACATGGTGACGATCAGCTGCTGGTTCTGCGTCGTCTGCAGATCGAGACGGCCACCGTGCAGGCGCATCAGGTCGGAGGCGAGCGCCAGGCTGACCGATCCGTCGAGCGGATCCTTGACGTAGCCGTCGCGCTGCTCGACCGGGCGACTGCTACCTTCGACGACGACGACCAGGCGGCCTTCGACGAGCTTGCCGTCGACGGTGATCACGCTCTGCGGGGTCACGCGCTTGAGCGCGCTGGAGACCACGTTGAGGAGCGTCTGGCGGACCGCGCGCTCGTCGGCGAGGACGAGCGGCAGCTCGGCGGGCAGGCGGGATTCGAGCGTCACCTGGGCAAGGCGGGCGCGATCACTGACCATGGTGAAGACCGCATCGACATTGCGCGCGACCGACACGGCCCGTTCCTCGACCTGCCAGCGGCCGGCCTCGACCTTTGAGAGATCGAGCAGGTCGTTGATCAGGTCGAGCAGGTCGTGGCCGCTCGATTCGATGTCGCGCGCGTAGTCGACGTAGCGCTGCGCGCCCACCGGCCCGAACATCTGATCTCGGATGATCTGCGAGAGGCCGATGATGATGTTCAAGGGCGTGCGCAGGTCGTGGCTCATGTTGGCGAGGAACGACGAGCGCGTGCGGCCCGTGTTCGCTGCCTCGCGGCGGGCGCGTTCGAGCTCGCGGGCGTGCTCGGCGCGCTCGGTCATGTCGCGCACCAGGCCCAGGATCTCGACCGGGCGTCCGGTCAGCTCGTCGCGGCGGATCCGCGAGCTGAGCTCGACCGAGAGGTAGCCGCCGGTCTTGCGGCGGAGGCGGAGCGTCGCGGTCGGCATGCCGCCGGACAGCAGCTCATCGTGCTTCTGGCGCGCGGCGGCGAGGTCCTCGGGATGGAGGAAGTCGTAATAGGATCGTCCGATGAGCTCCTGCGCGTCGTATCCGAGCAGACGCGTGACCGCCGGGGAGGTGGCGAGGAACGTGGCGTCCGGCGCCATGCGGAAGAAGAAATCGTTGGAGAGCTCGCCGAGCAGGCGGTGGCGCTCGATCGTGTCGCGAAGCTCGGCGACGCGATCGACGACGCTGTCGACGGCGCGGGCAAGGTCGCCCATCTCGCCCTGGGGATAGGGTCCGCCGATGCGCTGGCCGCGCTCGCCGGAAGCGAGCGTGCGGAGCAGGGTCGCGAGCCGGCCGGTATCGTCGCCGGTGGCGCGGCCGAGGCCGAGCGCGCCGATCCAGGCGCCGAGGCCCGAGGCGACGAGAGCGACCAGGATGAGGGAAGCCCAGCCGGCGGCATCGCTGCCGCCGTCGAGCGCATGGTAGAGGGCAAGGACGACCAGGACGGCAGCCGCAGGCGCGGTCGCGGCAAGTCCGAGCAGGGCGCCGCGCAGACGACCGCCCACGGCCTTCCGGCCCGGAGGGTAGGCTGCGTACATCGCCGTGGTCATCGATATCCGTCCCTGGCAGAAGCGTTCCTGCGCCAAAGGCTAGGACGAGACGGTTAACAATGCCTTTACGGCCGGGGTGGAATAGGGGCGCATTTACAAGAAATTGCCCGGATCAGGCGAAGTCCAGGGCGACCCCGCAGGCGGAGGTCGAAGGCACCCGGATTCCGCCGGATTCCAGGTCACGGAACGGGATGGCGCCGGCCCTAAGGGCGATCTTGGTCGCGCCGAGATCGGCGACCCGGAAGCCGAAGCCGATGGGGACCGGGCGCCTGCAGTCGAGGACGGGGTCGCCGGCGTAGTCGACCGCCGCCTTGGCCGGGGTAATCAGGCGGATCGTCGCCCGGGGGCCGGGAATGTCGACGCCGCCGTCACGGCGGACCGGGTCCGTGCCAGTGACCCGGGCGTAGGCCGCGGCCGCGCCGGCGGGGTCGTCGATCGCGATCGTCAGGTGCGAGATCGCGGTCGCGGCGTTCGGGTGGCCCAGATACTCCGGGCGCCAGACCAGCTCAGGCGTGTGGTGGATGCAGGCGAAGAGCCGGATCCCCTCAACCGCGCCGGGCTCGAGATAGGTCAGCGTAAAGCGCGCCTGCTCGGTGCCGCCGGTCAACTCGACCGGACGACTGAAGTCCTTGGGCTCGGTCGAATCGAAGCCGGCGGCCTTGAAGCCCGCATATGTCGCGTGAATGTCGGTCGAGGCGAAGCACGCGGCCCAGAGGCCTTCCCGCTCGGCGACCGCGGCGGCCCAGGGCCTGTTGAACTCGGTCGGCGTCAGGATTCCGAAAAGCTCGAAGAAGTCGTCCTCGAACATCACGCAATGATTCGCGGTGCCGGTGTTGTTGTGGCGGCCGATCGGCGTCGTCTTGAAGCCGAGCCGGCGATACGTGGCCTCGGCGCCGGCCAGGTCGCGGACCAGGATCGCCGTGTGGTCGATGCCCCCGAGGCCGGTCATCTCAGACGAAGTCGAGGACGACACCGTTGGCCTGGGTCGACGGCACGCGAAGCCCGCCATGCGCGGATTCGGTGAACGGCACGCTGCGCGACGAGAGTGCCGCCTTCGTCGCGCGCTTGTCGGAGACGGTGAGGCCGAGCGCCAGCGGCACCGGATGCCTGTAGCCGAGCACGGGATCGCCGGCGAACTCGTTCGCGGCCTGCAACGCCGAGAGGACGCGGATCTCGGCCTGTCCGGCCGGAACCGCGGAGCCGCCGGTGATCGGCCGCGGCTCGGTGCCGAAGACGCGGCCGTAAGCCTTGGCGGCGCCATCGGGATCGTCGGCGACTAACGTCACATGGGCGAGCGACTTCGCTGCATTGGCCTGGCCTAGATAGTCCGGCCGCCAGACCACGTCGCGGGTGTAGTGCTGGCAGAGGAAGAGGCGAAGCCCCGGCACCGCGTCGACCTCGAAGTAGAAGACGGTGAAGCGCGCGTCGGTGGTTCGGCCAGGCAGCTCGACGGGACGGGCGAAGTCGACCGGATCGGTCGGCTTGAAGCCGGCGGCCTTCAGCCGGCCATGCGCGGCGCGCGCATCGTCGGTCTGCAGCGCCAGCGCCCACAGGCCCTCGCGGTCCTTGAGCATCACCCGCTGGTCCTCGTTGTAGGGACCGGGCTTCTCGACCCCGAGCACCTCGAAATAGTCGCGGTCGAGCATGATGCAGTGGTTGATCGTGTCGAGCTTGGTGTGGTGGCCCTTCGGTGTCGGCCGGAATCCGAGGCGCTTGTAGTTGGCCTCTGCGTTCGCGAGGTCGCGGACGACGATGACGGCGTGGTCGATGCCGGTGATGTCGGTGGGTGAGGTCACGGGGCGTCTCGCAGAAACGTGGAAGCGATTGCGGCCGGAGCCGACGGCCGGGTACCGTATCGGCTCCAGCCCCAACCGTCGAATCCAACCATGACCGCCAAAGCCAAGACCGACGCCGCGCCTTTCGTGCATCCGGAGATGGCGAAGATCATCGCCTGGTACGCGAGCCTCGGGCTTCCCGATACGACCAAGATCCCCCTCGCCGAGGCGCGACCGCTGACCAACCGTGTGGCCAGCCACTGGAACTGGCCGAAGCCGGACATGGAGACGGTCGATCTCTACGTTCCCGGCCCGGCCAAGGGCCTGAAGGCGCGGCTCTACCGCCCGAAGGCGGGCAAGCTTCCGGTCATTCTGTATCTGCACGGCGGCGGCTGGGTATTCTGCGATCTCGACACGCACGACCGCCTCTGCCGCATGCTGGCTGTAGAGAGCGGCTGCGCGGTGCTGAGCCTCGACTACCGGCTCGCTCCCGAGCATCCGTTCCCGGCGGCGCATGACGACGCGATGGCGGCGGTGTCGTGGATCCGCTCGGAAGGTCCGTCCCGCGGCCTCGATCCCGACCGCATCCTCGCCGCCGGCGACTCCGCCGGCGCCAACCTGGCCCTCGGCCTGCTTGTTGGCCTCCGCGATGGCGGCCACAAGCAGATCCAGGGCGGTGCGATCTTCTACGGGTGCCTCGAGCCCAACCACGAGACCAACAGCCACAAGGCCCTCGGCTCCGGTACTTACAACCTCTCGACCGAGCGCATGAAGTTCTTCTGGAAGGCTTGGCTCGGCGGCAGCCCGGCCTCGCCCGACAAGCGCGCGGCGCCGCTGCTCGCCGACATGAAAGGCCTGCCGCGGATGTACCTCAACGCCGCCGCGCTCGACCCGCTGCTCGACGACTCGATCAAGCTCGCCGAGAAGCTGAAGGCCGCGGAAGTGCCGCACAAGTTCGACCTCTACGAGGGCGTCATCCACGGCTTCCTCAACATGAGCCGCGAGCTCGAGATCGGCCGGAAGGCGATCGCCGATGCCGGCAAGGCGATCAAGGAGATCCTGTCCGCGTGAGGCTCTTCGATCTCACCGGCAAGGTCGCCGTCGTCACCGGCGGCAGCAAGGGCATCGGTCGCGCCATCTGCCTCGCCATGGCCGAGCATGGCGCTTCCATCGTCGTCTCCTCGCGCAAGCTCGATGCCTGCGAGGCGGTAGTGAAGGAGATCGAGGCCAAGGGCGGCAAGGCCAAGGCGATCGCCTGCAACATCGGATATCGCGAGCAGGTCGACGCGTTGGTGAATGGTGCTCGTGCCGCCTTCGGCAAGATCGACATCATGGTCTGCAACGCGGCGATCAATCCGCATGCGGGACCGCTGTCGGAAATCACCGACGCACTGTTCGACAAGGTGATGGCGAGCAATGTCCGTTCGAACCTGTGGCTGGCCAACCTGACGATCCCGGAGATGGCAGCGCGCAAGGACGGCGTCGTCATCATCGTCTCCTCGATCGCGGGTTTGCGGGGCGCCGGCAGCATCGGCCTCTACGGCATCTCGAAGGCCGCCGACTTCCAGCTCGGCCGTCAGCTCGCGACCGAGTGGGGACCCAGCAACATCCGCGTCAACTGCATCGCGCCTGGCCTCGTTCGCACCGACTTCGCCCGGTATCTCTGGGAGAACCCCGAGCTCTACGAGAAGGCGGTCACCGGATATCCGCTCCGCCGCATCGGCGAGCCCGACGACATCGCCGGCATCGCTGTGTTCCTGGCGAGCCCTGCTGGCAACTTCGTCACCGGACAGGTCATCGTCGCCGACGGCGGCGCCACCACCACCTCCTGGCGCTAACACCTTTCCCACAGGACCGACCGAGATGCTGGAACGCCAACCGCTGTTTCCCGATATAGAGCCGCGCGAGACCGGCAAGCTCGCGGTCGACAACCGCCATACGCTCCACTACGAACGTGTCGGAAATCCGAAAGGCGTGCCGGCGCTGTTTCTGCACGGCGGTCCCGGTGGCGGCATCCGTCCCGCCAACCGCCGCACCTACGATCCGTCGTTCTTCGACGTGACCCTGTTCGACCAGCGCGGCTGCGGCCGCTCGACGCCGCTGGCCGAGCTCGAAGGCAACAACACCGAGAACCTGATCGAGGACATCGAGAAGCTGCGCAAGCATCTCGGCATCGAGAAATGGCTGGTGACTGGCGGCTCCTGGGGAAGCTTTCTCTCGCTCGCATATGCCGAGCGCTATCCCGAGCGCTGCCTGGGCTTGATCGTCCGCGGCATCTTCACCGGCGGCGACGACGAGATCCACTGGTGGTACTACGGCATCCGCAACCTGTTCCCCGAAGCCTGGGAGGCGTTCGCCAACTTCCTGCCGCCGGAAGAGCGGGGAGACCTGCTCGGCGCCTACTATCGCCGTGTCACCTCCGACGACCCGAAAGTCAACTTCCCGGCGGCGCTGGCGCTCAGGACCTATTCCGGCTGGACGCAGTCCTTCCGCGCGACCGAGGAGACGGTGAAGGCCTTGCTGGCACCGGAGATGTGCGTGCCGCTGGCACGCT
>CAZZLX010000020.1:0-17004 GCA_964655235.1 uncultured Rhizobium sp. | reverse complement strand
CCGACGCCGGCGACCGGCATGCGACCTGAGAAGTGGAGAACGAGGATGGTTTTCTTACGAGCCATGGGGACGAGCTGTCTTTCGAGGGCGAGCGGCGATGAGGGTGTGCTCGAATTGTGGTGCGAGCAAGACCGACGGGGTCACGACGTCGGCGCGAGGCCGCGGGGAAGGAGAAGATAGAGCGTGCCGTTGGCCTTCATGCGCCCGGCCATATCGCCGGCGTCCTTGCCGGGACCCCAGAAGAGGTCGGCGCGGGCCGGTCCCTTGATCGCGCCGCCGGTATCCTGGGCGACGACGAGGCGACGCAGCGTGCCGCCGGGCGAGTCTTCGTGTGCGAGGTCGAGGAACACCGGCGCCCCCAGCGGCAGGTGGGCGCGGTCGACGGCGAGGCTGCGGCCGGGCGTCAACGCCACGCCCTGCGCGCCGATGGGGCCGTCGCCTTCGATGAGGCGGAAGAAGACGTAGGACGGATTGCTGTCGAGGATCTCGCGCAGGCGGTCCGGGTGGCTTGCGAGCCAGGCGCGGATCGACTGCATCGAGACGCTGCCGGGCTGCAGCTCGCCCTTGTCGAGCAAGGTACGGCCGATCGCGACGTAGCGATGCCCGTTCTGCCCGGCGAACCCGACATGGAGGATGCGGCCGTCCTCGAGCTTCGCGCGACCCGAGCCCTGCACCTCGAGGAAGAACGCGTCGACCGGATCGTCGACCCACAGGATCTCGAGGTCGCGCCCGTCGAGCGCGCCCCGGGCGATGTCGGCGCGCTGGAAATAGGGACGAAGCCGGCCGTCGACGACGCGTCCGGCCACGCGCTCGCCCCTCCACGCGTCGCGCCATTCGCCGAGATCGACCTGCACCAGGTCGTCGGGCACGCGATGCAGCGGCACGCGATAGCGCTCCGAGCGCCGGGTCGCGCCGTTGAGCTCGGGCTCGTAGTAGCCGGTGACGAAACCCGGCGCGGTGATGCGGTAGGCCTGGAACTCGGCCTCGAAATAGGTGCGCGCGCGGGCCGGATCATCCGGGATCGCGGCGCAGGCCTGCTTCCAGGTCTCCGGCATCCTCGGACACGACCGCCGGAGCGCCGGCAGCGCCGCCGCCGGGTCGTCCTGGCTCCAGCCGGGAAGCGCGGCAAAGTCGACCGGTTCGAGCTTCCGCTCAGGCGCAGGCGCGGCGCAGGCGGCGAGAAGCGAGAGGAGCGCGAACGCGCCGAGGCGCATCGTCAGGAGGCGCGGGTCTCGACGAGCATCCAGTTGGGATCGCTCGAGCGCACGTCGCGGGCGAAGGTCCAGACGTCGGTGATGGTCACGACCTTGTTGGGATCACCGTCGACGATCCGGCCGGACGCGTCCTTGGTCACGTTGACCTGCTCGGACACGAAGCGGAGCGTGAGACGCGCGGTCGAGCCGTCGAGGTCGGCGTCGATCACCTCGGACGAGGTGACGCCGACCAGCGTCGTCTCCAGGCTCTCGCCGCGGGAGACACGGTCGTCGATCGCGCGCTTGAAATTATCGAACACGCCGTCGGCCAGCAGCGGCCGGAGCGCCTGGGTCTCGCCCTTGGCGAAGGCCGTCACGATCATCTCGAAGGCGCCGCGGGCGCCGCCGACGAAGGCGGTGACGTCGAAGGCGCGGTCGGCCTGATGGATCGCCTTGATCCCGCGGGCGAGCGGGGTGTCCTCGTCCGCCGTCAGCGTTTCCAGCGCCTTGCGGTCGCGGTCGGGGAGCCGGAGCACATTGTCGGACGACTGCTGCGGTGCCGTCTCCGCCGGCTTGAACGGGTCGGGGCGGCGCTTCTCGAGGCCGGTGCGGCGGCCGAGAACGTTCCGGAGCCGAAGCCCCAGGAAGATCGCCAGCATGGCGAAGAAGACGATGTCGAGGAAAGGAAAGTCCATCCGGGCCCAGATCCGTTCGCCGTCACCATATAGACGCCGTCTTGCCGTATGTAGTTGCTTGGGGAATAAAGGGCAACATGCTGCTCATCCGCCACGGACAGTCCGAATTCAACGCCGTCTTCAACAAGACCCGCGTCGATCCGGGCATCGAGGACCCGAAGCTCACCGACGAGGGCAAGCGCCAGGCCGAGACCACGGCGCGCGCGCTCCGCGGCCGGCCGCCGACGCGGCTGGTTTCAAGCCCCTATACGCGGGCGATCGAGACGGCCCACATCATCGCCGACCTGCTGGGCGGCCTCGCGATCGACATCGACCGCAGGGTCGGCGAGCGCGCCGCCTTCGTCTGCGACGTGGGATCGCCGCTGTCCAAGCTCAGGGCCGCCTGGCCCAGGCTCGCCCTCGATCATCTGGACGAGCAGTGGTGGCCGCGCATGGAGGAGTCCGAGGAAGGCCTCGCCGAGCGTGCCCGCGACTTCCACGACGACTGGGACGCGCGCCCGGAGCGCCCGGAGACCGCGGTCGTCACCCATTGGGGCTTCATCCGTGCCTCCACCGGCCTCACCGTGCCCAACTGCGCGGTGGTCCGCATGGCCGCCCGCCATTCGGCCGAGATTGTGCACCCGGTCGAACCGTGATAGCCCAGCGGCTTCTTCTTCCCCGCCGTCCTTAAGGAACCTGATCGATGAGCGATGCGAACCAGCCCCAAGGCGGCGGAGGCCAGGCCAATCCGATCATGGTCGGCGCCCAGTTCGTCAAGGACCTCTCATTCGAGAGCCCGGACGGACCGCTGGGCCTGGCGCAGATGAAGGACGCGCCGGAGATCGAGCTCGACGTCGACGTGGCGCCGATCAAGCTCCAGGACGGCATCTACGAGGTCGACCTCGCGATCAAGGCGCAGGCCCGCTACGAGGACCGCACGCTGTTCCTCTGCGAGCTGGTCTATGCCGGCATCTTCAGTGTCGGCCAGATGCCCGACGAGGTGGTGAAGCCGTTCTGCTACACCGAGGCGCCGCGCCTGCTGTTCCCCTTCGCGCGGCAGATCATCTCGTCCTGCACCCGCGACGGCGGCTTCCCGCCGGTGATGCTGCAGCCGATCGACTTCGTCGAGTTCTACCGCCGCCGCATCCTCGGCCAGGGCGGTGAGACGGCGACGGCTTAAGTGTCGGTCGGGCCGGGCGGCTTCCTGCCGCCGGCCTCTTCCTTGAGTTCGGTCTGCTGGTGGAACACCAGCTTCCAGCCGTCGCCGCGCGCGACGTAGCCGCTGGAGACCAGCGCCGCATAGGGCTCGCCGCCCGCACGCTTCGCACGCGCCTCGTAGCAGAGGATCGCCATGCCGGGCTCGGGCTCGATCATGCCCTTCATCTCGATCAAGACGTCCCGCCAGCGCCGCTCGTCGGCCATGGCCGCGATCTCCTCGCGCGGCTGGACCCCGGCCATGCTCGGAAAGACGGTGAGGCAGGTCTTGTCGAGGTTCTGCCGGTAGGTCTCCGACCCGCCGGTCCACAGCGACCGCTCGATCTCGAGCAACGCCTCGCCGATCCCGTCCATCGCCCGCTCCTTCGGCAGCCGGACGAAAAACGGCTGTAACGCGATGCCGGTTCCGGCCCTCAAGAGAGCCAGACCGGTTCCTTCAGCTTCTTGATGAACTCGGCGTGGGCCGCGAGCTCGGCCTCGCTCGGCGCATGCGGGCGCGGCGGACGGGCGATCACGGCCGTCGTCGCCTGGACCATGCGGCGGCGGGCCGAGGCGGCGAGGTCGAGGCCGGGCTCGCGGCCGCCGATCAGCTCCAGGTAGACGAGCGCCAGCAGCTCGCAGTCGAGCTTGGCGCCGTGCTTCTCGCGCGCCGAGAGGTCGATCTCGAAACGCCGGCACAGCGCATCCAGGCTCGCCGGGGCGCCCGGATACTTGCGCCTCGCCATCGACACCGTGTCGACGATACCGCGCGTGCGGTCGATCGGCGGGCGGCCGGCGCGCTGCAGCTCGTGATCGAGGAATTTGAGATCGAACTCGGCGTTGTGGATGACCAGCTGCGCGCCGTCGATGAACTTGAGGAAGTCGTCGACCTCCTCGGCGAAGGTCCTGTGCTTCGAGAGGAACTCGTAGGAGAGGCCGTGGATACGGAACGCGTCCTCCGGCATGTCGCGCTGCGGGTTCAGGTAGAAGTGGCGGAATTCGCCGGTCTGGACGTGGTTGAAGAGCTCGACCGCGGCGACCTCGACGATCCGGTGTCCGGAGGCCGGATCAAGCCCCGTGGTTTCCGTGTCGAGCACGATTTCGCGCATGTCGTCCCCTTGGCCAGCGTCCGTGACGAAGATGTTTGGCGATGCCGAGCACGCGGCGCAAGGTCGATCTGAAGCCGTTGCCGGTCGGCACCACGAAGTCGGCGCGGCGGCGCTTCTTCGCGTCCGGCATCTGGTTCTTCAGGATGTTCTGGAACTTCTCCGCGGTCATGCCGGGACGCCTCAGCACGCGCTGGCGCTGAATCGCCGCCGACGTCGTCACCACCATGACCGCGTGGCAGCGGCGCTCGCCCCGGGTCTCGAACAGCAGCGGGATGTCGAGCACAACCAGCCGCTTCCGCGCATGGGTCGCGAGGAACCGGCGTTCCTGCGCGCGCACCAGCGGATGCAGGATCTTTTCCAGGCGCCCGAGTTGCTGCCGGTCGGCGAACACCTTCGCCCCCAGGGCCTTCCGGTCGAGCACGCCGTCCTTCACGACGCCGGGAAAGGCCGCCGAGATCGCCGGGATCGCCGGTCCGTTCGGGGCGGTCAGCCGATGGACGGCGGCGTCGGCGTCATGGACCGGGATGCCGAGGCGCCGAAACGTGTTGGCCGCCACCGACTTGCCCATGCCGATCGAGCCGGTGAGGCCGAGGATGCGCATACGTGGGGCGAGTGTGCATGAAGGGACGCGACGAGCGAAGCGCTTCGTGCCCTCTCTCCCGCGTCGCACGCCGGGAAGAGTTCTGCGAGGAGTGGCCCAGCCTTCTTCCCTGAAACTGGCCCGTGCGGGGAGCCACTCCCCCCGCTAGTCTCGCCGGCCATGAGCATCGAGATCACCCGGCTTCGGGCCGAGGACCGCGCGCGCTGGGAAACCCTCTCCCGCGGCTACAAGGCCTTCTACAAGACCGAGCTCCCGGACCGGGACTACGAGGACACCTGGCAACGGCTCATGAGGGCCGAAGACGTCCACGCTTTTGCCGGCCGCCTGAACGGCGGCCTGGTCGGGATCACCCATTACTTTTTCCACCCGCATGTCTGGATGGGCGACGTCTGCTACCTGCAGGACCTATTCACCGACGAGGCGGCGCGCGGCAAGGGCGTAGCGCGCGCGCTGATCGAGGCGGTGGCGGAGGAGTCGCGGAAGAAGAAGGCGACGAAGCTCTACTGGATGACGCAGGATCACAATGCCCGCGCCCGCGCGCTCTACGACAAGGTGGCGAAGTACCAGGGCTTCATCCGCTACGACTATCCGCTTTGAAGAATTGGCCGCTCTGAAGGACATGACGATGGCTCTCGACTACGACCAGATCCTCGGGCCCGAGCTCAAGTACCCGGGCGCGAAGCCGCCGCCGAAGGCGCCGATCGACGGCCGTTATGTTCGGCTCGAGCCGATCGATCCGGCGCGGCATGTCGGCGACCTCTACGAGGCCTCGAAGGGCGACGACACGCTGTGGAACTACATGGGCTACGGACCCTTCGCCGATCAGGCGGCGATGAAGACCTGGCTCGACGGCTGCGCAGCCTCGCCTGATCCGCTGTTCTTCGCGATCGTCGACAAGGCCACCAGCAAGACCGTCGGCATGCTGAGCTTCATGCGCATCGACGCCAAGGGCGGCGCCATCGAGATCGGCCACATCTGGTTCGCGCCGGTCCTGAAGCAGACGCGCCAGGCGACCGAGGCCATCTTCCTCACCATGCGCGAGACCTTCGACAGCTGGGGTTACCGCCGCCTGGAATGGAAGTGCAACTCGCGCAACATGCCGTCGCGCGCCGCCGCGATCCGCTTCGGCTTCACCTACGAAGGGCTGTTCCGCCAACACCTCATCGTGCGCGGCCGCAACCGCGACACCTGCTGGTTCTCGTTGCTCGACGGCGAGTGGCCGGAGGTGAAGGCGGCGTTCGAGCGATGGCTCGATCCGGCGAACTTCGATCAGGCCGGAAAGCAGAAGAAGCCGCTTGCCGCGCGGCGACCATTTACGTGAGGCAGGAACGGTCCGGGCGGAGCACTGATGCGCCCCGCCCGGAGGACATCCCCACCAGCTCGCCAGCGGCGGAGATGATGTCGTCGGTTAGAACGTGTAGCGGGTGATGGGGATCTGACGTCCGTTCGGCATCGTCAGCACCGCGGTGTCGTCCGAGGTGAACTGGACGGTGAAGTTGCCACGGGTCCAGAACTCGTTCGGGCGCTTATAGGCGCCGTCCAGCGTCATGCCGCCGTAAGTGATCAGGAACTCGCCGCTATAGACCGTCGGCGACAGCATCGAGCCGCGGGAGATGAACCACACCGGCTGGTCGAGCGCGTCATAGAGGGCAGCGGCGAAGGTCATCTGGTCGTTCTGGACTTCGATGAAGTAGCCACGGCCGCTCTCGGACGCATTCCACCACCAGCCGCCGCGCGGTGCACCCGCCTGCGGCCCGCTGCCCACACCGTTGGGAACGAAGTTCGTGCGGGCGATCCGAACCGAGCCGGTCGGCCAGGTCATCGTGCCGGTGGTCGGGCTGTCGAAGTTGAAGGTGACCAGCCCCTTGAAGCCGTCGAAGTAGTTCACCGAATACGAGCCATCGAGCTCGTTCTGTCCGGCGACGAAGCGCTGCATGTTGCCGCTCAGCGGGTTGGCGGTATCGGTGTTGGTGTTCACAACGAACCACATCGGCTGGCCGGCCTCGTTGTAGACCATCACCGCCGCATAGATCTCGCCATTGGCTTTCGTCTCGAGCACGACGCTCCGGCCATTGGGCTCGTTCGGGACTTCCCAGTAGCCGGTCTGCGGCTGAAAGGCCGGGGCCTGAGCGAAGGCCGCCGACGCGCCGAGCACCGTCGCGACGAGAATTGAACCGATACGCCCCGCGAAGCGACCGACCTTGTGGGAAGTTTCCATGGACGTCTCCTGTTGCATTGGGCCGGGTGTGGCTGCTGCTGGGAACGCCAGGAAAAAAAGCGGGATGCCGAGACTGTGTTCTTTTTGGGAAGTGTGGCGCGAATGAGACAACCCCTTGGCAGGGCTCGCAAAACAGGGATCAGCCTGCGGGGTTGCGCGGCCTAAAAAAGATCACAGCGCGACCAACCAGTGCCTGGATTGAAGCGCAGCTCGCGCAACACAAGGTCGTGTCGCCCGCGATCCGCTTCGGCTTCACCCAGGAAGGGCTGTTCCGCCATCACCTCATCGTGCGCGCGGCGACCGTTCACCTGAGAAGGCGCTAGGCGCCGGCCAGCAGGCCGGCCGCGATACGCGCGCCGCCCAGGATCGCCGTCGCGGCGGTGGCGAGCGCGGCACGCCGGTTCAGGATCTGGGCACGGTTGAGCACCGTGACCAGGCGGTTGATGTCGGCGGCATCCAGGACTTCGGACCGGCTGACGCGGCGCACGCCCTGCCGGCTGGCTGCGAACCACAGCCAGGCCGACGTCAGCGTCCCCAGGATCGTCAGCAGATCGAGGGCAAAGATCAGCTCGTCCACGTCGCGGATCCGGCCGCCGGGCGGCTGCCGACAGCCCCGAGCGCGGGCGCGCATTCCGGGGCGAGATCGGCGAGGAGAGCGTCGGAGGCGATTGCGCCGGACCAGAAGCCGGCGGCGCGCCACGCGGCTCCGACCGGGTCTTCCAGAACGCGGTCGACGATCGCCGGCGCGGCCTTTCCGGCACAGGCGACCACTTCAACCACCACGGCCGGTGGAAGCGCGGCCGCCTCGAGCTTCCGGGGGAGTTCCGCCCGAAGCGGATCGATCAGTACGAACGCGATCAGGGCAGCGAGAAGGTCCTGCATGTCCTAGCTCCAGGGTTGAAGGGCACGTCGTCTCAGGATGCCGAAGCGGAACCGCGTCCGGCCGCGCCGCGGGTCCTGATCAGGCGCCACGCAACCCCGGCGGCGATCAGGCCGAAGGTGACGGCGAGCGAAAGCGCCGGCGGGAATTTCGTCCAGCCGAGCAGGTCGGCGATGAAGATCTTCGAGCCGATGAAGATCAGCACGGCGGCGAGCGCGGCCTTGAGGTAGCGGAAGCGGTGCACCATCGCGGCCAGCGCGAAGTAGAGCGCGCGGAGGCCCAGGATCGCGAAGATGTTGGACGTGTAGACGATGAACGGATCGGTGGTGATCGCGAAGATCGCCGGGATCGAGTCGATGGCGAAGATCAGGTCGGCGAACTCCACCATGACGAGCGCGAGGAACAGCGGCGTCCCGTACCATGCGGCGCGGCCGGTCGCGGGCTCGGTGCGGCGCACGAAGAAGCGTTCCCCTTCGAGGCTCTCGGTGACGCGGAAGTGGTTGCGCACGAAGCGCAGTACCGGGTTGCCGGCGACGTCGTGGGGTCGATCCGCGATCACGAGCATCTTGATGCCGGTGGCAATCAGGATCGCGGCGAAGACATAGAGGACCCAGGCAACCTCGGCGACGACCGCCGCACCCGCCGCGATCATGACGGCGCGGAGCACGATCACGCCGAGAATGCCCCAGAAGAGCACCCGGTGCTGGAGCGCCGGCGGGATCGCGAAGAAGGCGAAGATGGTGGCAATGACGAAGACGTTGTCGAGTGCCAACGCCTTCTCGATGGCGAAGCCGGTCATGTAGGCCATGCCGGCCTCGGAGCCGAGCGACCACCAGACCCAGGCGCCGAAGCCGACTCCGAGCGCGAGGTAGACGCTGCTGGTCAGGAGGCTTTCCCGGACGCCGATTTCTCGGCTCTCTCGGTGAAGCACACCGAGATCGAGGGCGAGCAGGGCAAGGACGACGCCGATGAAGGCAAGCCACATCCAGGCCGGCTTGCCGAGCCAAAGTTCGAGCAGGAAGGAAGGCTCCACGGAGTCCCCTCATGGCCGGTGAGCGATGTCGGATCGGTCCGACATCGCGAACGCACCGGCTGCGCTCGCCAGAGGGGCCCGGACCACGGGTCAACGTCGAAGTGGCCTCGGACCGGACCCGTTTCAAGAACCCGTGGCGGAATTCCCGGCGGTGGCGATCACGTTGTCGAAAGCGGAACTCAGCGTAGGAAGTCGCCGCATTTCGGCGTGTCGGAGGACCCGCCCCACGGCTGCACCGGCACGGTCGAGATCGCGTTCTTGGGCGAGCCTTCGATCACGCGATCGGAGTAGACGAGATAGATGAGCACGTTTCGCTTGGCGTCGCACCCGCGGACGATGTTGAGCGTCTTGAACAGCAGAGACCGCGACTTTTGGAATACCTCGTCGCCTTGGCGGAACTTCGCCTTGAACTTGATCGGTCCGACCTGGCGGCAGGCGATCGAGGCGTCAGAAGTATCCTCGGCCAGGCCAAGCGAGCCCTTGATGCCGCCGGTCTCGGCGGCGCTGAAATGGCAGGTGACGCCCTCGACCGCCGGGTCGTCGATGCCATAGGTCGCGATCTTGTGGTTCCGGCCCAGGAGCTTGAAGGCGGTATCGACGTCGAAGATGCGGTCGTCCGCCAGCGCGGATCCCACGGCGAGCACGACGGCGACGGCGGCGATCCATTTCAGCATCGGCGACTCCTGAAGGCCGCCGAGAAGATGTGGATCACGCCGCCCTGGTGCAACCCTCGGGCTTCACCTTGCGGGTCGTGGCGGCGGGATATTTCTCGAGCAGGCGCGGCGGCCGGATCGCCCGGGCGACGAAGTTGCCGCCGCAATTCGGGCAGCGCCCCGCCAGCACGCCCTCGGCGCAGTCCTTACAAAAAGTGCATTCGAAGCTGCAGATGAAGGCCGAGGTCGAGTCCGGCGGCAGGTCCCGGTCGCAGCACTCGCAGTTGGGTCGAAGCTCGAGCATCGATAGCCTCCCTTCTTATCGCTTACACACCGTGGCCGTGCATCCTGAGGAAGTTCATCAGAGGCAGCAGCGGCAGGCCGAGGATGGTGAAGTAGTCGCCTTGGATCCGCTCGAACAGGCGGATGCCGATCGCCTCGATCTGGTAGCAGCCGACGGATCCGAGAACAGCCGAGCCGGCGGCGGCGAGATAGGCCTCGATCGCGGCGGCATTGAGCTTCCGCATCGAAAGCTGGGCGGAGTCCGTCGCGCCCCAGAGGCGTTGGCGGCCCTGAACCACGACGGCGGATGAAACGAGCCGATGCGTGCGGCCGGCGAGCTTAGCCAGCTGCGCGCTGGCGTTCTCGAGCGTGCCCGGCTTCTCCAGCCAGTCGCCGCCGAGGTCGAGCATCTGGTCGCAGCCGACCACCAGGTCGTCGGGATGCCTGCGGCCTACCTGGGAGGCCTTGGTCTCGGCCAGCGCGTCCGCCACGTCCTCGACGGAGGCGCCTTCGGCCTTGAGGCTCTCGCGGATCGTCGCCTCGTCGACCTGTGCCGGCTCGACGACGAGGTCGACACCGGCCCGCTTCAGCAGCTCGGCGCGGATCGGGCTCGCGGACGCCAGGATCAAGCGGCTCACTCGATGCCCTTCTTCTGATTGTAGAGCGTGATGATCGCGGCCGCAGTCTCCTCGATCGAGCGGCGCGTCACGTCGATCATCGGCCATCCGGCGCGGGTGAAGAGGCGCCGCGCCTCGGTGACCTCCTCCTTCACCCGCTCGATGTCGATATAGTCGGTCTCCGTCTCCTCGTTCAGGCTCAGGAGCCGGCTCTTGCGCACCTGGACCAGGCGCGCGGGATCGTTGGTGAGGCCGACGACGAGCGGCTCCTTCACCTGGAACAGCGAGTCCGGCACCGGCACGTTGGGCACGATCGGGATGTTGGCGACGCGATAGCCGCGGTTGGCAAGATAGAGCGAGGTCGGGGTCTTCGACGTGCGCGAGACGCCGCAGAGGACGATATCGGCCTTGTCGAGGTCGTGGGAGAACTGGCCGTCGTCATGGGCCAGCGTGAAGTTCATCGCTTCGATGCGCCGGAAGTAGTCGGCATCGAGCGCATGCTGCTTGCCGGGCTTGTGCCCGCTCTTCTCGCCGAGATATCCGGCGAGCGCGGCCATCGCCGGATCGAGGACCGAGATCGACGGCACCTGGAGCCGCTGGCAGGCCGAGAGCAGGCTTTCGCGCATCCCGTCGGCAACCATGGTGAAGAGAACCGGCCCCGGATGCGCCTCGATCCCGGCGATCACCTTGGTCAGATGCGCGTCGCTGCGCACCAGCGACCAGAAATGCTCGACCGGCGTGACCCCTTCGAACTGCGAGAGGCAGGCGCGTGCAACCGAGCGCACGGTCTCGCCCGTCGAGTCCGAGACCAGATGAAGATGCACACTCTTCACGGGATAACCCGGGCCGGAAGGGCGGCGCGACGTGTGAACAACCCGCGGAGAGACGGGACCGGCCGATCGGTCCCCATCTCGCCAGGCTGTCGTCGGTCACTGTGTCCGTCGGTTGACAATAATCCCCCAACAACGAAGAAGCCGGGGACGAGTCCAACCCGGAACGATCGATCCCCGCAATGCCGGCTTTGCCGATGCCCCGGAGTCCGGCAAGAGCCGGGGGAGTCCCCGGCTTCCTCGCGGACTTATACACAGTGTCGGCCGAACTCGGCCACAAGGTGTGGGAATCCGCAGAGAGTCCGGGATGGAGTCCCATCCCAGGGATTCACAGGGATTCATCACTACCACCCCTTCTTAGATTCAAAAGAAAGATGATAGAGGAAGAGCGTGACCCATCGCCCCTTCCTGGACCCGTTCAAGGGCATCGTCGCCAAACGGCCTCCCTGGTGGATGCTCCGCCAGGCGGGACGCTACCTGCCCGAGTACTGGGAGGTGAGGAACCGCTCGAAGGGCTTCCTCGATCTCTGCTTCTCGCCCGAGCTTGCTGCGGAAGTCACGCTCCAGCCCATCCGACGGTTCGGCATGGATGCCTCGATCGTCTTCTCCGACATCCTGGTCATCCCCTATGCGCTCGGCCAGAAGGTCTCCTTCGTCCAGGGCGAGGGGCCGAAGCTGGAGCCCATCCCGGTCGATCGGCTCGAGGCGCGGGGCGCAGGCGAACGGCTGGCGCCCGTCTACGAGACGATCAGGCGCGTGCGCTCGGAATTGCCGGCCGAGACGGTGCTGATCGGGTTCGCCGGTTCGCCGTGGACGGTCGCCACCTACATGGTCGAAGGCGGATCGAGCCGCGACCATGCGAAGACCAAGCATGCGGCGCTCGCCGATCCCTTGAGCTTCGCGCGTCTGATCGACCGTGTCGTGATGGCGACGATCGACTATCTCCGCCGCCAGGCCGATGCCGGCGTCGATGCCCTGCAGCTGTTCGAGAGCTGGGCCGGCGTGCTGCCCGAACCGATGTTCCGGCAATGGATCATCGAGCCGACGAAACGCATCGTCGATGCGATCCGCGCCACTCATGGATCCGTACCACTGATCGGATTTCCACGGGCGGCGGGAGCGATGATGCCGGCGTATGCGGAAGAGACGGGCGTCGATGCGGTCAACCTCGACCAGATGGTGCCGCTCGGCTGGGCGAAGTCGGCGATGCCGACGAAAGTGCTCCAGGGCAATCTCGATCCGTCGATCCTGGTCGCCGGCGGCCAGATGCTCGACGACGAGGTGATGCGGATCTGCGATGCGATGGCGGACCGGCCCTTCGTCTTCAACCTCGGCCACGGCATCGTGCCCGAGACGCCGCCGGCCCATGTCGCGCGCGTCGCCGAGCTCTTGAAGGCTCGCGGATGAAGACGGCGGTCGTCCTCTTCAACCTGGGCGGGCCCGACAGCCCGGATGCGGTCCAGCCGTTCCTTCAGAACCTCTTCAGCGATCCGGCGATCATCACCGCGCCGAACCCGATCCGCTGGCTCCTCGCCCGCCTGATCTCGCGACGCCGCGCGCCGATCGCGAAGCACATCTATGCCGAGCTCGGCGGGCGCTCGCCGCTGTTGCCCAACACGGAGGCGCAGGCGGCGGCGCTTCAATCGGCCGTCGGCGGCGAGACCAAGGTCTTCATCGCGATGCGCTACTGGCATCCGCTGACCGAAGCCACGGCGGCCGAGGTCAAGGCCTGGGCACCTGAACGCGTCGTGCTGCTGCCGCTCTATCCGCAGTTCTCCACCACGACGACCGGATCGTCGTTCGACGCCTGGGATCGGGCCGCGAAGGCGATCGGATTGTCGGTGCCGACCACGCGGCTCTGCTGCTATCCCGACGATGCGGGCTTCGTGGTCGCGAGCGCGCGGCTTCTCGCCAAGACGATGGCGATGGCGGGCGGACCCTGTCGCGTGCTGTTTTCGGCGCACGGCCTGCCGAAGAAGATCGTCGATACCGGCGATCCCTATCCCTGGCAGGTCGAACGTTCGGCCCGCGCGATCGTCGACGCTTTGGGCCTGCCGACCGACTGGGTCGTCTGCTATCAGAGCCGCGTCGGCCCGCTCGAATGGATCGGTCCCTCGACCGATGCCGAGATCCGCCGGGCAGCATCCGACACGGTGACGCCGGTGGTCGTGCCGCTGAGCTTCGTCTCCGAGCACTCGGAGACTCTGGTCGAGCTCGACCGCGAATACAGGCAGCTCGCGGAGTCGCTCGGCGCGCCCGGCTATCTGCGCGTACCGACGGTCTCGACCGACGCGGCCTTCATCGACGGGCTCGCCCGGCTGGTGAAGGCGGCCCCTGCCGGCCTATCCTCGGGCTGCGGTCGCCGGATCTGTCCGGCCGAGCATCGCCGCTGCCCCCACGGAGCGCATGCATGAGCTGGCTCGCATCCTGGTATCCCTGGATCAAGGCTCTCCACATCATCAGCGTGATGGCGTGGATGGCCGGCATGCTCTACCTGCCCCGGCTCTTCGTCTATCACGCCGACGCGCAGCCGGGCTCGGTGCAGTCCGAGACCTTCAAGACGATGGAACGTCGCCTGCTGCGTGCGATCATCAACCCGGCGATGATCTCGAGCTTCGTCTTCGGCGGCCTGCTCGCCGCCACTCCCGGCCTCGTCGACTGGTCGCAGGCGTGGATCTGGGTGAAGCTCGCCTCGGTCGCGGGTCTCAGCATCGCTCATCACTACTTCGCCCGCTGGCGGAAGGAGTTCGCCGAGGACCGCAACCAGCGCCCGGCGCGCTTCTACCGGAAGGTCAACGAGGTCCCGACGCTCTTCCTGATCGTCATCGTGATCATGGTCGCGGTGAAGCCGTTCTGAGCCTTTAATCGCTCCTGGCCCGGGAACCTTCCGGCCGATGTTTGTATTTGACTTGCCAAGAACGCTTCGTTAACTCTTCGGGGCAGGGGCAACCGCCCCGCACTCTCCTTACGTCCTATTCCGTCGACTGGCGCGCAACGCTCGCGCCGATCCTTGCAAAGCAAGGCGAACGGCGGAACCCCTTCCCAAGAACATCTCGAACAGGCCGGATTTTTCATGCACCTGCAGGAACTTAAAGCGAAATCACCCGCTGACCTGCTCGCCACCGCCGAAGAGCTTCAGATCGAGAACGCGTCCCTGCTCCGCAAGCAGGACATGATGTTCGCGATCCTGAAGCAGCTGGCCGAGAACGACGTGCCGATCTACGGCACCGGCGTCCTCGAGGTCCTCCAGGACGGCTTCGGCTTTCTCCGCTCCCCGGAAGCGAACTATCTCCCGGGCCCCGACGACATCTACGTCTCTCCGAGCCAGGTGCGCCGCTTCGGCCTTCGCACCGGCGACACGGTCGAAGGACAGATCCGCAGCCCCAAGGAGGGCGAGCGCTACTTCGCCCTCCTCAAGGTCAACAACATCAACTTCGAGGACCCGGACAAGGTCCGCCACCGCATCAATTTCGACAACCTGACGCCGCTCTATCCGGACGAGCGCCTGCACCTCGAGATCGAGGTGCCGGACGTGCTGCCGCCGCCGAAGGAGAAGAAGAGCGAAGAGGCGAAGGACGGCAAGGAAGCCAAGAACGGCGCGAGGTCGGGCCGCCTCGAGCTCGCCCGCGAAGCCGACCGCAAGGACCTCGTCCGCAAGGACGTCACCACCCGCGTCATCGATCTGATCGCACCGCTCGGCAAGGGCCAGCGCGCGCTGATCGTGGCGCCGCCGCGCACCGGCAAGACGGTCATGCTGCAGAACATCGCGCATGCCATCGCCCAGAACCATCCCGAGGTCTACCTGATCGTGCTGCTCATCGACGAGCGGCCCGAAGAGGTGACCGACATGGCGCGCTCGGTTAAGGGCGAGGTGATCTCGTCCACCTTCGACGAGCCGGCGACGCGCCACGTGCAGGTGACCGAGATGGTGCTCGAGAAGGCCAAGCGCCTGGTCGAGCACAAGCGCGACGTGGTGATCCTGCTGGACTCGATCACGCGCCTGGCGCGCGCCTACAACACCGTGGTGCCGTCGTCGGGCAAGGTGCTGACCGGCGGTGTCGACGCCAACGCGCTGCAGCGCCCGAAGCGCTTCTTCGGCGCCGCCCGCAACATCGAGCACGGCGGCTCGCTGACGATCATCGCGACCGCGCTGATCGACACCGGCAGCCGCATGGACGAAGTGATCTTCGAAGAGTTCAAAGGCACCGGTAACTCGGAAATCATCCTGGACCGGAAGCTCTCCGACAAGCGCACCTTCCCCTCGATCGACATTACCAAGTCGGGCACCCGCAAGGAAGAGCTGCTGGTCGACAAGGGCCAGCTCGCCAAGATGTGGGTGCTGCGCCGCGTGCTGATGCCGATGGGCCCGGTTGACGCGATGGAGTTCCTGCTCGACAAGCTCAAGCACTCGAAGACCAACAACGACTTCTTCCAGGCGATGAACACCTAGCCGCCGGAAGCAGGCAGAAACGAAGAAGGGCGGGAGTGATCCCGCCCTTCCGTTTTTCACGCCGCCTGGACTTCAGCGGCTATGCGACGGCCCTCCGAAGCCTCGACCAGCGCGAGATCGTAAGCCGTCTGCAGGTTCATCCAGAACGCGGCGTCGTTGCCGAAGAAGCGTGCGAGCCTGAGCGCGGTTTCCGCGGTCATTGCGCGTCGCCCGCCGATGACGTCGTTGATCCGTTGTGGCGGGACCCGAAGCTTCAGTGCGAGGGCGGTCCCGGAAAGGCCACGAGCCTCCAATTCATCCTTCAGGATGCGTCCCGGATGGATGGCGAAGGAAAGGGGCTTCGTCTTAGTGGTAGTCGACGATTTCGACGTCGTGCGCATGACCGTCCTCGAACCTGAACACCAATCGCCATGGCCCGTTAATAGTCATGGCCCAAGATCCGCGCCGGCTTCCAGTGAGCTTGTGAAGTCCGACGCTCGCCAGCGGGCTGAGGCTCGCGAGCGAGGTTGCCGCGTGAAGCGCCGACAACCTCGCCCGAGCCCTGTCTGCATCCAATCCGCGGAACTTGCTGCGACCGGTCTCGGCAAAGAGACGCGTATCGCGGTTCCGGAACGAGACGATCATTCGACCGCCAGTTTAGAACGCGCCACGTGCCACGGCAATCATTCCGACTAGCCGTTGTTGGCGAAGGCCTTGGCGATCGCGGGGCGGGCGGCCATGCGGGCGGCCCAGGCCTTGACGTTGGCGAGGCCGGGAGCGGCGTCGATCATCGCCTTCCGTGCCGCGACCACGGGATAGAGCGCGATGTCGGCGATCGAGCACTCGCCGACGATGTAGTCCTTGCCGGCGAGCTGTTTGTCGACCACGCCGAGCTGGGTCAGCAGGCGCTGCTCGAAATACGAGGTGTTGCCCGCGTCCTTCACCGGCACATGGGTCGAGACGTAGAAGATGCTCGACGAGGTCGGCGCGATGTCGGTCGTCGCCTGCATGAACCACTGATAGGCCTCGGCGCGCTTGGCCGGATCCTTCGGGAGCAGCTTGCCCGACTTCTCCGCACAGTAGAGGACGATCGCGCCCGACTGGGCCAGCGCCACCTTCTTGCCGCCGGGCCCGTCCGCGTCGACGATCGCCGGGATCGCGCCGGCCGGATTGATCTTCAGGAACTCCGGCGTCTTGGACTCGCCCTTCGACAGGTCGAGCTTGTGCACCGTGTAGGGAAGCCCGCACTCCTCGAGCGCGACGGTGGCGCGCCGGCCGTTGCCGGTGGACG
>CAZZLX010000019.1:0-18307 GCA_964655235.1 uncultured Rhizobium sp. | reverse complement strand
TGCTGTTGCTCGATGAGCCTTTCGGTGCCCTGGACCAGCAGACCCGCCTGCTGATGGGCGACGAGGTTCTCAAGCTCTGGCGGAGGACCGGCGCCACCATCTTCCTGATCACTCATGCCCTCGACGAAGCCGCCATGCTGTCCGACCGTGTAGGCGTCATGTCCGCTCGCCCAGGGAAGCTGCTCGACATCATCAAGACGAGCTGGCCGCGCGAGCGCGACAGCCGCATCGCCGGCCGTGAGGACTTTGGGGCCATTACAGCACAGCTCTGGAGCATCCTCCGGGACGAGTCGCTGAAGGCGATGGGGCACGGCGGACCCCGGCCATGACCCGGGCCTTCAAGCTGCAGCTCGTGCTGGTTGCCGCTGCGGTCCTCGCGCTTGAAGCGGCGACGCGCGGTGGGCTCGTGACCTCCTTCACGATCATTCCGCCAAGCCGCATGGCGAGCCAGCTCTATGGTCTGCTGGTCAGCGGCCGAATATTCCCGGACATCCGCTCGACCATGGCAGGAGTCGCTCTGGCCGCCATTGCGGCGATCGTGAGCGGGATCGCGTTCGCGGCTCTGATCCACCGGCTGCCCCGGCTTCGGCAGACCCTAGATCCGTTCTTCGCCAGCTACTACGCCATCCCGATCTGGGTGTTTTATCCGTTGTTCGTTGTCGTGTTCGGCCTCACGGACTTTCCAAAGGTGGTGATCGCCTACCTCTACGCGGTGGTCGCGATGATCGTGAACGCCATGAACGGCCTCGATCGGGTGCCCCGGGTCATGCGCAAGACAGCCGCGGCGTTCGGTATGGGGCCATTGTCCACGCTCTTCCGCATCATCCTGCCGATGGCCGCGCCATACGTCTTCACCGGCGTGAAGCTGGCGATCGCCTATTCCTTCATTGGCGTGGTGGGATCCGAGTTCATCCTCTCGACCAAAGGCCTCGGCTACCAGATCTCCTGGGCCTATACGGCGTTCGACAACGATGCACTCTATGCGACGGTACTGTTCGTCCTGATCCTGTCTTTCGCCATCAACGCGTCACTTTCGCGCTGGGAGACATCGCTGATGCGCCGTCGGGGGCTCTCATGAGCGCGACGGAGAACACAAGCACGCTCGGACGTGTACGCGACACCTGTCTGCTGATCGCCGGTATCTTTGCTCTCTGGCAGCTCACGCATCACCTGGCCGGCAGTGTGGCGCTCGCCTCGCCGGCAGCGACGATCGCCGCCCTGTATCAGCTTCTGGCGTCACCCGACTTTCTGCGGCATGCCTCGGCGACCATGTCGGCCGTCGCGGTGGCACTCGCGATCTCGATCGGTGGCGGCATCATGATTGGCCTTTCGCTCGGCTCGAACCGGCTGGCAGGCGACACGGGCGAGCCGATGCTGATGGCGTTCTATACCGTGCCGAAGGTCGCCTTCTTCCCGATCATTCTGCTGCTGTTTGGCATCGGCTTCTCGGCCAAGGTTGTTTTCGCGTTGATCCACGGGATCGTTCCCGTTGCCATCTTCACGATGAACGCGGTGCGCAACGTCAAGCCGGTCTTCGTGAAGTCCGCACGAGCCATGGGCCTCGGTCAGGCCGAGATCTGGCGTTTCATCGTGCTGCCGTCGGCAGTGCCGGAGGTATTTACCGGCATCCGGATTGGCGTCTCGCTCACTTTCATAGGCGCGATCCTGAGCGAGATGTTCGGCTCGAGCCAGGGCATCGGCTATCTGCTGATGAACGCCATCGGCCTGAACAACGGCACGCTCATCATGGCCCTCGCCCTGCTGATCATCGTCTTCGCCGTCGCCGTCAGCTGGATCCTTCTTGCCGTCGACAACCGGCTCCACCAGCGGATCTGAGACCGGCTAGGGCCGGAACTTGACGACTTTCTGCCGCTGCTCGCCCAACCCGTCCATCGAGAGCTCCATGACGTCCCCGGCCTTGAGGTAGATCGGCGTCGGCTTCATGCCGAAGCCGACGCCCGGCGGCGTGCCGGTCGTGATGACGTCTCCCGGCTCCAGGACGAAGAACTGAGAGCAGTACCAGACGAGGTGCGCGACATCGAACACCATGGTTGCGGTCGAGCCGTTCTGCATGACGCGGCCGTTGACCGCCAACCGCATCTTCAGGCTCTGGACGTCCGGGATCTCGTCCTTCGTCACGAGCCATGGCCCCAGGGGTCCGAACGTCTCGCAGCCCTTGCCCTTGGTCCACTGCCCCCCGCGTGCGTGCTGGAAGGCACGCTCGGAGACGTCATTGCAGATGCAGTACCCGGCGACGGCATCCATCGCCTTACCCTTAGCCAGGTACCGGGCACGAGAACCGATGACCACGGCAAGCTCGATCTCCCAATCCGTCTCGGTCTGGCCTTTGGGCAGCATCACGTCGTCGTTGGGCCCGACAATGCAGCTCGGGGCCTTTTCGAAGACAATCGGCTCCTTGGGTACTTCGAGCCCGGCCTCCTTGGCGTGGTCCGCATAGTTGAGCCCGATCGCGATGAAGTGCCGTGTGCCACCGACGCACGATCCCAGCCGCGGATCGCCGCTGACAAGCGGCAATGTCTCCAGCTTGGTTCGCGCCAGCTTGGCGAGGCTTTTCGGACTAAGGGCGTCGCCGGCAATGTCGGGAATGACCTTGGCAAGGCTGCGGATCCGCCCTTTGGCGTCCATGACGCCCGGCTTCTCGCGGCCGGGCGCTCCGTAGCGTACGAGCTTCATGGCCCAGCCTCAGGTGTAGATCAAAACTTCGCAACGGCCGTAGCCGACGAACTCCGAGACCACCGGAACGTCGTAGACCATCTTGCGGAAGCTGGTGAACGAGCCGGTCGCGATGACGGCGCCGGACTTGATACCCTTGCCCGTCCGCATGTGGTTGGCGAACAGAGGCAGCTGTTCGCCGGGCTGAATGTTGGGATGGCCCCCGATCTGGTCGGCCAGCGCGTTGTCCTTCTGGTACATCTTGACGTGCGTCTTCGAGAAATCGACCTTCCGCCAGTCGCGACGGAACTCGCTCAGCACGAATCCGCCATTCGCCATGTGGTCGGCATAGACCTCGAGAAGATTGGATGTTGCCATCTTCTTCAGGTCCTTGAACTGGCTCTCGACGATCTCGTAGGCGGCGCATGCCTCGAATGCGTCCAAGACCTCGTCATCAGAGTAGTCGGTCGCCCGCGGCGGCAGATCACGAATGGCCCGGAAGGTGATCTCGGCCTCGATCGCGGAAGTGCGGGCCATCTCCGAGCGGATTTTCGCGCCGCTCTGGAACAGTTTCGATGCGTAGAGCGGGGCGTAGCATAGGGGCGCGTTCGGCTTCTTGTGGAACTTGTAGCCGACGATCTCTTCGGGAATGCGCATGTCCATCGCGTCCTGGATGGCGCGCACGTCGTCGATCGACTTCGGCTTGCAGTTGGGAGGAAGCTCATCGAGCTTATTGCCGGTCTTGCGGGCCTTGAAGAGCAGATCCACGGCTTCTTCAACGTGCTGCGACTGCATGGTAGCTCCTGGTCGAAAGCGAAATGTCGTGTTTTCTGTTACGCGTCCACGCCCGGTCCGAGCTTGGTATAGGCCGCGTCTGTGAACTGGGTCGTCACCGCATCCTCGAAACGCACGGGCTGATCGATCTGCTTAGTCGCCATCAGCCACTGGACGAGCCCGTCGTATCGCTCGCGCGTGATCCTGCCCGTCTCGTTGACGATCCGGCTCTTGATCAGCCGCTGTACGGTCTCGACGAGAGCCTCCTTCGGCGTATCCGGTAGAAGCTTGTGGCTGATGGTCGCCGCGTCGGCCGGGTTCTTGTACATCCATCGCGCGGCACGAGAGAGCGCCGTGACGAGCCCCTGCGCGAGATCTGGCTTCGACGTCATGAAGCTCTGCCCGACGACATCGCAGACCCACGGATAGTTGGGCATGTCGGTAACGGAGTCGGCGATGACGTGAAATCGTCCCGGGTCCTTCATTGCTTGAGCCGTGAAGGTGGAACTCAGGATGGCGGCATCGGTACGGCCACCGACAAGAGCCTGCATACGGGACGCGCTGCTCCCCGGTGCAACCCACTGGACCTTGGTCGGATCGACCTTGTGCTTCTCCATCATGAGAAGAGAAAATGTGTGCACCGCTGCGCCAAGACCCGAGATCGCCATAGTACGACCTTCGAGAGCCTTGAGATCCGGAATGTCTTTCTTGGCGACAATGAGGTAGTCGGCGCTGTAGCAAGATCCGACGATCTTGACCTTTCCGCCGGCGCGGATCGCCTTGATGGTCGAGACCGTTCCCGGATTGCCGGCGTCCATCTCGCCGGTCGCGACAGCGCGGAGCGCGTTCGTCTCCACCGGGATCGCCTGCATCTCAACTTTGAAGCCTTCCTGCTGATAGAAGCCGTTCTCGAGGGCGTAGTACCAGTAATGCAGCGCCGGGTCTGGGGGAGCCGAGCTCATCACGAGCTTGAGCGTTGGCTGTCCCTGGGCATTTACGCCGACCGCCAGAGGGCCGAATGCGGTGAAGCTTGCACCGGCTGCCGCGCAAAAACGCAGGGCCTTGCGCCGGCTCAATTCACCGGCCTTCGTACGCACTGGCATCGGAGATCTCCTGGGCAGGTCGAACTCGACGATGCCCAGCTGGCGCGACATCGGTGTCGCCGCGAGCATCGACCGCAGTATGCGGAAAGCCCGAGCACGGGAATTGTACGTTATTGGCGTTGACCGATCGGCTCAGCGAGCCCCACCCTCGCCCCGCGATGCTGACGCGGAATGCGGGGCAGAGGATGCTTGAGATCCGTTCGGTCACGAAGACCTACGACAACGAACTGGAAGACAGGGAAGCGAAGAGGGTCCTCGATCCGATCAATCTCGACATTCCGGAGAACCAGTTCGTCTGCCTTCTGGGCGCGAGCGGCTGCGGGAAGACCACGTTGCTCCGCATCGTTGCCGGTCTCACCCGCCCGGATAGCGGGACGGTCCTGATCGAAGGCAAGGCCGTCACCCGTCCCGGACAGCAATCGAGCCTTGTTTTCCAGAACTACGGCCTGCTGCCCTGGCGCACGGTCACGGGCAATGTCGAGTTCGGGCTGGAGACCCGGAACGTCTCGACTGTGCAGCGACGCGAGATCTCGCAGCGGAACATCGATCGTGTGGGATTGACCGGCAACGAGCGCCTTTTCCCGCACCAGATTTCGGGCGGAATGCAGCAGCGGACCGCCTTGGCGCGGGCGTTCTCCAAGGACTCCAAGGTGCTGCTGATGGATGAGCCTTTCGCCGCGGTCGACATGCAGACCCGCGAGATGCTCCAGGAGGAACTGCTCACCATCTGGGCGTCGATGCAGACCACGGTGATCTTCGTCACGCACAGCATCGACGAAGCGATCTTCCTCGGTGACCGCGTGATCGTCATGGGTGCCCACCCGGGGCGGGTCAATGCCGACATCCTGACGGGCTTGCCGCGTCCTCGCTCCGCTGCCGAGATCAAGCTCCTTCCACGTTATACCGAGCTTCAGCGCGAAATTCGCTCGGCGCTTGCGCACGGACCTCTGGAAGAGCGGCGGGGCATCACAAGCCCGGCTGCTCCTGCCGCTCCAGCTCTTGCGGATGCGTCGGCTCAGCTCGCCAGGCAGGACACACCGATCCAGTCCGCAGCCGCGACTACCCGAGTGCCTCGACCGAAGCGGAAGTGGGGCGACCACGAGCGAGGAATTCTGATCCGCTGCCTTTCGGTCCTGTTTACGCTTGCCGTGTGGGAATGGTACGGGCGTGGCGTCGATCCGATCTTCATGTCGTACCCGACCGCGATCCTGGCCGCTCTGCCGAAAATGCTGGCGGCCGGCGAGCTCCAGGGCGCGTTTCTGCTGAGCGCGCGAACGCTCGTGATCGGACTGATCCTTGCTATCGCGACCGGCACGGTATTGGGCGCATTGATGGGCCGATACCGTCTCGTCGATCATATCTTCGATGCGCAGATAAGCGCGCTCTACTCGACCCCGAACATCTCCCTCATTCCGATCCTGATCCTATGGTTCGGCCTCGGCATCACATCCAAGATCGTGATCGTCTTCCTCGCCGCCTTCTTTCCGGTCGTCATCAACACCTATAGCGGCGTGCGCAATGTCAGCCAGAGTCTGGTCGAGTTCGCCTTGGCCGAAGGGGCGAGCGAGCTGCAGGTCCTTCGCAAGATCGTCATCCCGGCATCGCTTCCGTTCGTCATGACCGGCATCCGCCTCGCCATGGGACGCGCCGTGGTCGGCATGGTCGCGGGCGAGATGTTTACGGCGGTTTCCGGTCTCGGGGGGGCCATCGTCGCCTACGGCAATTCCTTCGCGACCGACAAGCTGTTCGTGGTAATCATTACTCTTGCGTTGCTGGGGGTGGCGCTCACCGAAGTCGTTAAGCTCGCCGAGCGCAGGCTCGCTCCCTGGAAGCAGACCGAGCGCGCGAGTTAGCGAGCGCCGATCGTGCCAGTGGCGACTGTCCGCGCTGGGCGGGCAATAGGAGACCGGCCGGATTCATTCCGATGAACGATCGCCTGCCCCCCTTGAACTCGCTCCGCGCTTTCGAGGCCGCCGCGCGGCATCTCAGCTTTACGCGCGCGTCTGAAGAGCTGCACGTGACGCAGGGCGCAATCAGCCAGCAGATCACGATGCTGGAAAACTTTATCGGCGTTAAGCTCTTCGAGCGGCGCCATCGCGAGGTACGACTTACCACGAGCGGCGCCTCCTACTTTCGTGCCGTGCAGACCGCCCTCGAGATCATTACGCGCGAAACGATGGCGCTTAGATCCAAGCAGGAAGACTCGACTCTTCGGATAAAGGCATTGCCGACCCTCGCCATGCGCTGGTTGGTTCCGCGCCTTGCCGATTTCACGGCCAAGCACCCGAAGATCACCGTGCTCGTCAACACCAAGAACGAGCTCGCCGACTTCGAGCGCGAGGATGTCGATGGTGCGATCGAGTATGGCGACGGCCAGTGGAAGAACGTCGAGGCAGAGCTTCTCTTTCCAGTCGCGGTGGTGCCGGTCTGCGCGCCGCGCCTGGCGGATGGCTCGCCCCCGCCCGCTGATCTGAAGGACCTTGAGAAGCACGTTTTGCTTCACTCTCTCGTCCGGCCCCAGCTTTGGCCTGAGTGGCTGCAGGCCGCCGGGATGGCCGGTACTGAGATGGGCAAGATCATGAGGTTTCAAACCTCGGGGCTCGCCTACCAGGCGGCTCTCGACGGCCTTGGAGTTGCGCTCACCGAAGTCGCCTACATTCGCGACGATATCAGCGCGGGACGTCTGGTAATGCCGTTCGATCTCATCGTGCAGCAGCCCCTCGGATATTACTGGGTGTATCCGAGAGAGAAGCGAGTGCTGGAAAAGTTTGCAGTCTTTCGTCGATGGCTGCTTCAGCAAGCGCAGGATGTTCCGAAATCCGCGCCGAGCCGCCCGGAGCGCAATGTAGTAGCGCTGTCAACCCAGAGGCGGCGGTAGCCGGAAGCTCCCCGGTACTCGACTAGTTCTGAACTCGGGCCTGCCTCTCGTCGCCAATGCGGAGAGTGCCGAATCGGAATGCGCCTGTGCCTGTCGCGAGTTGCTTCAGATATCTTGCCGGCGTGCTTCCGCAGTAGCGCTTGAAGTGGCGAATGAAGTGGCTTTGATCGACAAAGCCGACCTCTTGAGCTGCCTGCGCGGTCGGCACGCCCTGCCTCAGCAAGACGATTGCGTGTCTGATTCGAGTCTCGATCACATAGGCATGAGGCGTTGTCCCCAGGGCACGGCGGAATGCCTTGATGATCTGGAACGCCGTGCAGCCGGTAAGAGCTTCGAGCTGCGTCAGCGACACGCGCTGCGACGAGTTTGAAAGGATGAATGCCTGAATGCGCTCTGCCAGAGCGCCCCCGTCGATGTCTCGGCCTAGCGCGAGAGCCGTTCGCGAAGGTCTGGTTGCGGCACGGCGCCGAAGCAAGTTCGCTCCGGTCCAGGCCTCCTGGCGCTGCAGATCGCCAGCATAGCTGTCTGCCATGTCTCCTCCCCGGAGCTCACCTTTTCAAGAAGTGAGACAGACAGCGCGGCAGCGCTCAAACCAGGAATTCTCATGCGCATCAGAACGGCTAATGCAGTAGCCGCATGCGCGGTAAGTTGTGCTCCTGTCGGCCATTTTCTGCCTTCCGGCGTCTATGCCGCGTGTGCCGGCCCATCATCAGTGACGCAGCGCAAATCGTACTATCGCGACGCCCCCGCTCGCCGAATGATGGTCCGAGTCGAAGACCGGCCGGCGAGAAAGTCGACCGTCACCGCGTTCCCTCCTTGGCGAGGGGCGAAGGAGATTCGCGTGGAGACCCCGATCCGGAAAGGCAATGTCGAGGGGGCATGGGGCAGCGACGCGCTGGCGACCCTTCTTCGAAACATTGGCTTCGACTATGTCAGTTTGACGCCGGGCGCGAGCTTCCGTGGCTTACACGACAGCCTCGTGAACTTTCTGGGCAATGAACGGCCCAAGCTTCTGCTGTGCATCCACGAGGAGCACGCCGTTGCGATCGCACACGGCTACGCAAAGGTGACTGGCCGGCCGATGGCCGTGGCTCTGCACAGCAATGTCGGGCTCATGCACGCAACCATGGCCATCTTCAATGCCTGGTGCGATCGCGTGCCGATCGTGATGATTGGCGCGCAGGGACCGATGGATGCGAGCCGCCGGCGTCCCTGGGTTGACTGGCTCCACACGGCGCGTGATCTCGGAAGCTTGATCCGCGGCTACACGAAGTGGGACGATCAGCCGACGTCGATCGCGGCGGCGACCGAGTCGATCATCCGCGCCAACGTGATCGCGCAGACGGCACCTCCCGGGCCCGTCTACGTCTGCCTCGACCAGGATCTGCAAGAGCAGCGTCTCGCCAAGGAAACCGAGCTGCCGCCGCTCAAGCGGTTCCCGGTTGGAGAAACGCCGGAACCGGCGCGGTCTTCGGTACGCGAGGCGGCACGGCTTCTCACGCAGGCGAAGAGGCCGCTCATCCTGATGGGCCGCACATCGCGAGATCCGGCCGGCTGGCAATACCGCGTCAGGTTGGCCGAAGCTCTGCAGGCGCCCGTCGTCACCGACCTCAGGGTGGGCGCCAGCTTCCCTACGGGGCACGTCCTGCACCCGCACCCGCCAGGGCTTTTTCTTCACCCGGGCGCCGTGGAGGCGATATCGGCGGCTGACGTCATCCTGAGTCTCGACTGGCTCGACCTCGCAGGTGCGCTCCAGCAGGCAGAAAAGCTCTCGGGGAAGTCCGAGCAGACCGTGATTCACTGCTCGGTCGATCAGTACTCGCATAACGGATGGAGCATGGATCACCTGGCCCTGCCGACGGTCGACCTGCTCTTGCGCTCGACGACAGACGTTGCCGTTCCGATCCTTCTGGAAGCGATCGGCGCGCATAAGGCCAGATCCGCTTGGCGCTCGCGGGAACCGGCAGCGGCGACAGCTTCAGAGGCCCCAGTGACGGATGGGCCTCTCGACATCAACGGGTTTGCCCGGACGGTTGCTGCCGAACTAACACCCCACAACCCTTCCTACATTCGCCTTCCGATCGGATGGCCGGGAAGCGCATGCACCTTCGATGATCCGCTAGCCTATATCGGCTTCGATGGAGGCGGCGGCGTCGGTTCCGGTCCCGGCATGGCCGTCGGAGCCGCACTGGCCTTGAAAGGGAACGGTCGGCTGCCGGTCGCCATCCTCGGCGACGGCGACTTCCTGATGGCGGCCACGGCGCTCTGGACCGCCGTGCATTACCGCATTCCTCTCCTGGTAATCATCGCCAACAACCAGTCGTTCTTCAACGACGAGGTTCATCAGGAGCGCGTCGCCCGTACACGCGACCGGCCGGTGGAGAACCGCTGGATCGGCATGCGGATCGATGACCCAGCCTGCGATCTCGGCATGCTCGCCCGCGCGCAAGGGTGCAAGGCCTTTGACCCGATCGACTCGGCGGCCAATCTTGCTCGAGACCTGCGGACCGCCATCAAGCTGGTTCAGGAAGGCCATGTCGCCGTCCTCGATGTAAGGATCACGACCGGCTATGAGGGCACCGTGTCCGCGGGCGTGAAGCAATAGGGGCCGCGGATGCGTTCCTTTAGCGTCGGCCAGCCTCTTCATCGAGGCGAAGACGACCGCCTCGTAAGGGGCAATGGACGATACGTAGACGATATCGACCAGCCAGGTGTTGGGCGCGCGTATTTCCTGCGATCGCCCCACGCACATGCGCGCATCGTGGCGATCGATACGACTGCTGCGCGGGCTCTCCCCGGGGTCATCGCCGTCCTTACCGCCGAGGATTACCTGGCTGACGGTGGCCAGCCCGTTCCCTACGGCTTTCATCGCCCGGTCAATACGCTCGGCGTCGAGTCGTTCTTTCCGACGCGCATGCCTCTGGCGCACGGACGCGTCCGCTTCGTCGGCGACGGGGTCGCGCTCATCATTGCAGAAACGCTGAATCTGGCTCGCGATGCCGCCGAGCTGATTGACGTTTCCTACGATTCACTGCCGGCGGTCGTCGCGACCGATCATGCCACCGACCCCGGGAGCGCAACGGTCTGGGACGAGCGGCCCGACAATGTCTGCTTTGTACACGAGGCTGGAGACAAGGCCGCGGTCGAAGCCGCTATCGTGCGTACGCCCTATGTCTTTCGCCAGAGGTTCGTGATCAGCCGCGTCGCCGCGGCACCGATGGAAGTGCGGGGTTGCCTCGCCGATTTCGATCCCGCTACCGGCATCAGCACCCTGCATGCGGGTGTCCAGGACGTCTACGGCACGCGTGCGTCAGCTGCGAAGGCGCTCGGCATTGCTGAGAGCGCGCTTCATGTCGTAGCGCCCGATGTCGGCGGCAGTTTCGGTCTCAAGACCGTCGATCCCGAGACCGTCGGAACGATCTGGGCATCCCGGCGCCTCCAGCGTCCGGTCAAGTGGATCTCCGATCGCAGCGAGAGCTTTGCCGGTGACAACCACGGACGGGACAACGTCACGATGGCCGAGCTTGCGACGGACGCGGAAGGGACTTTCCTTGCTCTGAAGGTCGACACCTATGCGAGCGTCGGCGCCTATGCCTCGCTCAATGGCTCGGCCCCGCCGGTTGGAAATCTCGGGTCGCTCGCCGGCGTCTATCGCACGCCCGCGATCTTCGTCCGCGTGAAAGGCGTGTTCACGAACTCTGTCTCGACCGGGCCCTATCGCGGTGCCGGGCGGCCGGAGGCCTCCTACGTCATCGAGAGGATGGTCGATCTTGCTGCGCGGACACTTGGCATCGATCCGATCGCCATAAGGCGGCGAAACATGATTCCGGCCGATGCGATGCCCTTCAAGACCGGCCTGACCTACACCTATGACTCTGGCGAGTTCGAACGCGTCATGGATCGGGCGCTTGGCATGGCGAGCTACTCCGATCTCGCTTCTCGGCGCGTCGAGGCTCGCCAACGAGGCAAGATCCTGGGATGCGGTCTGGCGGCGGTGATCGAGCGCGCCACTCTTACAGGGACCTCAGAAACCGTCGAAATCCGCTGCACACAGTCGGGCGAAGTCCTTGTGATGGCCGGCAGCACCGACCAGGGACAGGGTCACAGGACCATGTACACCCAGGTCGTCTGCGATCAACTCGGGATCGATCCTGACCGGGTGACTGTGATGGAAGGAGATACAAGGCGCCTGCCGGCTGGTGGCATGACCGGAAGTTCCCGCGTGTCCGCCATGGGGTCCGGTGCCGCCGTAGATGCCATCCGCACGCTGGTGAGGAAAGGGCGCGCCATCGCCGCAAAGGCGTTCGATAGATTGGAGAGCGATGTCGAGTTTGCCCAGGGTCGATTCTTTGTTCCGGGGACGAACTTCTCGGCGGAGCTCGGCGAGCTCGCCAAGATCGCAGAAGGGCTCGGCGGCAGTGAATCCGGGTTGCTCGCGGTCGGGGCTCACAAGGCAGCCGTCGAGAACTTCCCCAACGGCTTCCATGTTTGTGAGGTCGAGATCGATCCCGAAACTGGCCAAATAGGCATCGTCCGCTACGTCGTCGTGGACGATGTCGGCACCGTCATCAACCCGCTGCTGGTCAAGGGCCAGATCCATGGCGGCATCGTCCAAGGCGCCGGGCAGGTGCTAATGGAAACGGTCGTCTACGACCGCGATACAGGCCAGCTTCTCACGGGATCGTTCCAGGACTACGCGATGCCGCGCGCCGCGGACTTCTGCTCCTTCGAGGTTGCGAGCCATCCGGTGCCCACCGCCACCAACCCGCTTGGAGTGAAGGGCGTCGGAGAAGCCGGAACCGTAGGCGCACTCCCCGCCGTCATGAACGCGGTCGTCGATGCCCTGGCGAGTTTGGGCATCAAGCATCTCGACATGCCGGCGACGAGCGAGAGGATCTGGCGCGCCATCCATCGCCGTTCCGGGTCGCCGCAATCCGCCGACTGAATGCAGCTGGAGAGGCTCATGACGCACACTGTGTCCAAAACCGAAGCGGGCGGCTTTCGTGCGCTCTCGCCGACGATAGGTGCCGAAACCTCGGACATCGACCTGCGCCAGTCCGATCGCCTGCCGATGGAGGAGATCCTCGCCGCTTTCCGCCGCTATCACCTGCTTTCGTTCCGTGGACAGGATCTCACGGACGAGCAGATCCACGATTTCGCCGCCAAGTTCGGCCCGGTCGAGCAGAACAAGAGGCGCTATGCCGATGGTACCGTGATGGCGTCGGTCCATGGGATCACCAATCTCGATGCCGACGGGAAGCCGTCACGCGTGCCGGAACTGCGCGAGAACTACCATTGGCACTCCGACAAGGCGCACCAGGAGATCCCGTCACTGCTGACGATGCTTTTCGGCGTCGAGATACCGCCCACTGGTGGCGACACCGAGTTCGCCGACGTCACGCGCGCCTACGAGGCGCTCTCCGCCGAGACCAGGCGACGGATCGACGGGCTCCAGGTCGAACATAGCTGGGGCTATATGCGTCAGACGGTCATGGGGCTGGAGCCGACCGACGAAGAACGTCTCAAGTCGCCGCCCGTCGTCCATCCGCTGGTGCGGGTCCATCCGGAGACCGGCAGGAAGAGCCTCTATCTCGGCATGTACAGCTCGCGCGTGATCGGCATGGGCGAAAGCGAAGGCAGGGCGCTTCTCAAGGAACTGCTGGACCACGCGACCCAGCCGCAATTCCTCTTCCGCTACAAATGGCGACAGGGCGATCTCATGTTCTGGGACAACCGCTGTCTGCTACATCGCGCTCTCGACAATTTCGAGATGGAGACGCACCGCCGCATCCTTCGCCGGGTCGTCGTGCGCGGCACTCGTCCCTGAGGATTGTCGTCGCCTCGCGTCTCTGCCGGCTCGGGCGTGCGAAAAGATTGCGAATCCGCAGGCCGAAAGGCCGTCCCGGTTCAAGTCCGGGAGCGGGCACCAGTTAATTAATTCAATAATATAGCGTCAATCCATGGCTTCGTGAACAGACTGGGATCAAGCGGCTCATGGAAGCATCGTGGAAGCAGCAAGACGAGCTTCGAGTTTGCCCCCTCGCCCCGGGGGAATGCCTTGGGGATACGACGATGACTCCACGATCGATGACGCCGGAACGGGTAGCGGCTCGCCGAGTGGAAATCGTGTGAATGGCGACATAGCTTTTCGGCATGACCACACAACCTACCTCCACCATCCCCGTCGACGACGCGACCCGCCTTATGGCGTCCTATGAGGACGACGTCCGATGCTCCCTCTGGCATGTCGCCCCTGAGAGAGGCCAAGAACTCGTTCAGCTTTTCGGGGGGTGCCCTGCCACCAATCCAGTTCGGCAACAGTCATCCGCCGAATTGCTACGCGGATGCCGTCAACAGAGTTGTCTATGCCGACCACGCGGCGTTGCTAAGCCTATGGGCGACCGCGAAGGCCATCTTAGCGCTGACCCAGGCCGCCGCCATTGCGATGCGCGCGGCGCCGGCAGGCGCAACCTCGGCCGCCCTCGATCCCGCTGCTTCGGCGATCGCTGAGGCCCGTACGCTGGTCAAAGCGGCGAAGACGGCGCGCCTCAACTCGCTCGTGAAATGGCCGGTGGGCTTGCCGGCGCCCGATTCGACGGCGCAACCGCCGTTGCAGGCCGGCTACGACAATGCACTGTTCCTTCAGGCTATCGCGTGGGTGCTGCTGCACGAGCTCGCGCATATTCACCTCGGCCACCAAGGGGCGGTGCCGGATGCGATCAGCATCAGGCAGGAGCAGGAGGCCGACGACTGGGCGACCCGCTGGCTGTTCGACAAAGTACCTGACGCTGCTCAGCGCAGTTGCCGGATCTATGCGACGGCGACGGCCCTTTGCTGGCTCGGCATCCTCAGGCAGCCTAAGTCGACGACGCATCCGCACCCCTCTGAGCGCTTCCTCGCGTGCAGCCAGCATTTCGGGGCGTCATCGACTGACCCTGCGGCCGAGCTAGCCTCCTACGCGATCAAGGTGCTATTCGACCCCGCGACCGCGTTGCCGACCTTCGCGGACCCGTCTGCGGCGCTCGACGCGCTGTCTCTTCACTGGTTGCGCCTGCCGCGCTGACGCGGTCGCGGAGTTCACAATGCCTGCATATGCAAGGGAGGTGTTCGCCGTCGCGCCGACGCCGGACGCCTTGCTGGTGCTCAATGATGCCGAGCTCGAACTGGTCATCCTCGATTTTCTGAAAGCCCTGAAGCGCGACCAGGTGCGGCGGATGACGACGTTCGAAGGCCTTATATCCGCACTGTTCCAGCCCGGCGCCGGTTACTCCAGCGCCGCGAAGATGCCGCTCGTCGAGAAGGCTGTGAGGCGCGCTTGGCGCGCGCTGGAATCGGCTGGCCTGATAGAGGAGCCTGATCCGCACAACGGCAGGAACGGCTACCGAATCGTGACGGAGAAGGGAATGGCGGTGAACACTGCAGTCGACCACGCCGCTGCCAAGGTGCGCGACTGGCTCAGACCCGAACTCTTGGACCCGCGGCTGCACGGCTCTTGTCTCAACGCCTTCCGCAACGGCGATTACGATCTGGCGGTCTTCGAAGCATTCAAGAGGGTCGAGGCCGAGGTGCGGCGTAAAGGCGGCTACAGTGCATCAGACTTCGGCGCGGGGCTCATGAATAAGGCCTTCGATCCCAGTACGGGCCCACTTCGCGATGTCCCCGCTTCTCCGTCGCGGCAAAGAGCACGCCAGAAGCTCTTCGAGGGGGCCATGGGCGAGCTAAGGAACCCCAAGGCCCATGCCGGTGATCCACCGATCGCCGATCCGCGGCTTGCGATCGAGGAGATCCTCGCGGCGAGTCTTCTGCTCAGAATTGTAGGGCAGTGACGCTTCAGCCGGCGCCACGCTTTAAGCGAGGACCAGCTTCGACACGGGGCACGCGCAGCAGATGTCAAAGCTGCGCCTCTGTGCCCACTCGCTGCAGAATGTTCCGGACCGTCATGGGGTGCCACGCTCCGCCTCGCGCTGTCTTGATACCCCGAGCGTTCAGCGCGCATGCGATGCCGGTGAGCGTGCTGATGCCGGAGGCTCTGATGCTCTCGACGATGGGGACGACGTTCGCTGCAAAGATGTCGGCACGGGACCGGCCGCTATCGGCTCCGCGGCGCGACGCTTGCGCCTGCTCCTCGTGCCGACCCTTTATCGCCCATCCGAGGCGCCGGCCGCGTGCCTTGGCTGCTGCGAGGGCCGCCTTGGTCCGTGCTGAAATAGCGTCTCGCTCGTGCTCAGCAACGGCGGCCAGAATGTGAACCGTGAGCCGGTTCGCCATCGGCATGTCGACAGCCACAAACTCGGCGCCGCTTTCCATCAGGTTTGCGACGAAGGCGACGTTGCGTGCCAACCGATCAAGCTTCGCAATAACGAGAATGGCCTTGTGCTTCTTACAGGCCGACAGCGCTGCCGCGAGCTGGGGTCGCTCGTTGCGCTTGCCGCTTTCGACCTCAGTGAACTCGTCGATAAGCTCACCAGCCCGACTCCTCAGATAGTCGGCGACCGCCTTGCGCTGGGCGTCTAGGCCCAGGCCAGAGGCGCCCTGTCGCTGCGTGGATACCCGGACATAGGAAACGAATTTCGTTTGGGTCATAGCTGGTCTCGCCCATTTTATAAACACTCTACCAACATAGAGAGTTTATAAATACGCCACATTATCAGCCAAGACAAGAAGGGGTGTGCCGGAACTAACCTCAGCGACCTCTTTGACGGAGAAAGGCGGCGAACTCCTGGACGATGTCATCTGGCTCTCGACCTGGTTCCGGAGTTCTCGAGAGATTGCGCATGATTTCGGCCCTTCGATCGGGTGGAACCTCACCGTAGTTAAGGAAGGTGGTCAGCATCCGTTCGTGACCGAGATTCATTGACCAAGTCCTCATCTCCTCAGGAGGCAGTTTGAGCCGGAAGGCGAGGGCGACGAGGGTCTTTCGGATCGTGTGCGGGTTCGAATAGGGCAGGCCTGAGGCAGAGAAAGCGGCGCGGAAGATCTTTCGCACCGTGTCGGTCTGTGTCCAATGGCGGCGGTCTAGCAGGAGCCGCGGTTCACCGTTCGCGTCGAAGCCGGCCTTCGCCGCCGGGAAGAGAGGATCGTCCGGACCGAACCCTAGGCTTTGCAGATGCTCGATCCACCGCTCGACGATCTCCCGGACGGCGTCGCCGACCGGAAAGAAGTCGGTGGGGAAGCTCTTGCGAAACTTGGTGTGCACCTCCCGGGCATCCTGGTTGATCTGCCTGCTTTGGAGATCCACGTGCTTAAGCCGGAAGGAGATGGTCGCGCCGTCTCTCGCTCCCGTCAGCAGGGTAAAGGCGACCACCGCCCGATCTCGCTTCTCGATGTCAGTGGTCGCCGGCATGGCCATGATGACCTCCTGCACCTGCTCCAGTGTCGGAGTCGGCCGCTTGCGTGTCGCTTTGGCGATCCGGACGTCGTTGGACGGCAGGTTGAAGTACTCTGCGTCCGACTTTGACCAGGTGAACCGGTGCCCCTTCTGGTCCGCGAGCCATAGGAAGAACGCCTTCAGGGCACTCATGGTCGACAGCACGGTCGACCGGCTCAAGGGCTCCCCATGCCGCTTGTTGACCTGTTCGTTGAAGTGAGCCTTGAAGGCGATTGCCTGCTCGCGCCGGAATCGCGTGAACGGCCGATAGCCGGTGCTCTCCTCGAACCGTGCCAGGGCCTTGACGACACCATCGACGGTGGCGGAATCCCGGCCCTTCGCCTGTCTCAGGAAGTCGACATAGTCGTGCTTGATCCGCTCGTTCTCCGCACAAAATTCAGCCATTCGCTCCTCCCTTTCCGAAATCACAGTTCACGCGGGGATCAAAACGATCCCATAGCGGTCTTGGCGCCGCTCGTGGAGTGGGCTTCATGCGCCGACTTCAGGTCCCAGAAATCGGTCTCGATCGTGAGTTCCAGTCCGAGTCCCTCGACCAGGTCGGCGATCGTGTCGATGGCCGTCTCGAAGACACGCCTCGATGCGATGGTTTCCTTAACCGCAGCCCCCGCCATGTCCCGCTCCCTCAAGTTGTGAGCGGTTCTAGGGTCTCGCTGACGACGATGACAATGTGGGTCTTGGCGCGATTGACGAAGGGAAACATAAAGCGCCGGAATCCCGGCTCCGTAGGAGCCATTCCTCGCGTCTTGGATGCATTTACGTCCTGGACGAGAGGTTGTTCACGCTCGACGGTTTCCGCATACGATTCGGCACAGGAGCGCAGATACGGGTTCTTTTCCCAGTCCGCTGTGGTCGAGCCGATCAGCCTGATGTCGCTGGTGTTGGAGAAGCGGAGTCGGCTTCCGACATGCCGGCAGGTGAAGAAAGTCGCCTTGGGCGCCCGCGTAACGATGCCGACCCTTCCGCCCGGATCTGTCTTGGCGAGCTTGAGCGCGTTCAGGATCTCGATGCGGTTGCCGTTCTCCCAGCGCTTGAGCCAGGTCCATGGGCTCGAGCCCGGCTTGATCGTGATCTCCTCGAGAGCGCGCTCGACGACGTCCGGCTGCGGGTCCGAGCCGACGCCGGCCATGGCGGCATCGGCCTCGATATCGGCTGCCAGCTCTGCGATCTCGCGTGCCTTGGCGCGCAGCTGGGCGGGCAGGGTGCCGGCGGCGAGCTCGCCCCGGCTGATGCCGAGAACGTGGCGGATGAAGCTAAGGCCTTCGCGCTCGTGCAGGGCCAGGAATGCCGGAAGGTCCAGGTGACCGCTGACATAGTTGCTCGCGATGTAGCGGGAGACGCCGAGCACGGCCATCAGCTCCCCGGCGTCATAACCATGCGCTTCAAAGTAGGTCTTGATGCGCTCCACAACCTCGGGCGGAATCTTCACCGCATACGTCCCGTCTCGGTTTCGAGAATTGCCAAAAGCCGGTCAAAGTGACGAATGGATTTATC
>CAZZLX010000018.1:0-18631 GCA_964655235.1 uncultured Rhizobium sp. | reverse complement strand
CGGCGAACGGCACGCCGCGGTCGCGGTAGTGGGCGTAGAACTCCTTGGGCGCCGTGTAGGGATCGTGGGGCGGGTAGTAGCCCTGCACCATGCAGAACGGCGGATCCTCTGGCTTCCGCGAGTTCAGGAACTGGATGCAGCGGTCGGTCTGCAGGCCCGGTCGCCAGACCCCGCTGTCGACTCCGCCGATCCAGTGATGGACGCGGGAATTGAAGGTCTCTTCCCAGACGTCGAAGTACTTCGGCTGCTTCTCGCCGAGGTGCCACTTGCCGAAATGGGCGGTGGTGTAGCCGGCGGCCTTCAGCACGTCGAACAGCGTGGTCTTGACGCCTGCAAGCGTCGCGAAGGCGTCGTCGACGCCGTAGACGTTGTCGATCAGCTTGTGCTTGTGCGGATACGTTCCGCTCCACATCGATCCGCGGGCCGGCGTGCAGACCGGCCAGGTCGTGTAGGCGCGGGTGAACCGCACGCCCTCGCGCGCCATCCGGTCCACCTCGGGCGTCTTGGTGAAGACGTTGCCATAGCACCCGAGCGAATCCGCCCGCTGCTGATCCGGCATGATCAGCACGATATTGGGCCGCGCCATCCGGCTGTTCTCCTTGAGATGCTACTCGAGCCACACGCCCCAGGCCCGGGGGATGCGGTAGGGTTTGAAGTTCTTCACCTCGCTCCGCACCGCCTGCAGCAGCCCGTTGTCTCCGAGCTTGATCGCGTAGACCTGGTCGGTCACGCGCGCATAGAAGGCGTCGGCGGCGGCCTTGCGCTCCGCCAGGGTCGGCTTGCTCTTGAGATCGCTGAACGACTTTTCGAGCGCCGGGTCTTCGAGCTTCTGCCAGTTCTTGGGCCCAGTCCAGAAGTTGGGAAGACCGTAGGGGCCGATCGCCGGTGCCAAGCCGAACTCGCCGATATAGATGTTCCAGCCATCGGGCTTGCCGGCCTGGGCGATGTAGCCCGGGGTGTCGTAGACGGCGACGCGGGCTTTCATGCCGGCGGCTTTGAGCTGCTCCGCTGCGATCTCGGCCTGCGCCTTCACGATCGCGATCTGCGAGGTCGTGATGATGACGATCTCCTCGCCCGCATACCCTGCTTCAGCGAGTAGCTGCTTCGCCTTGGCGGGATTGGCCTGGTTGTAGACGGCCTTGCCGACATCGGCCGAGAAGTACTGGCTCTCGGGATAGTTGAAGGCGTGGTCGAGGCGATAGACGCCGTCGGTCGAGACCAGCATGATCTCGTCGGCGTCGATCGCCGCCTGGATCGCGCGACGCACGCCGAGCTTGGCGGTGCCGCCGCCGGCCGGTCCGGCGTTCAGGATCGCAAACGCCATGCTCCAGGGCATCAGCGTGACGATCTGGATGTCCTTGCTGTCCTTGAGGCGCTTGGCCGTCTGGTTCGGTACTGACTCCGAGAAGTGGCCGGCGCGCGTTTCCATCGCCGCGACGCGGGCGTTCGCTTCCGGCACGATGCGGAATGTCACCGTGTCGACATGGGCGATCTTCTTGCCGGAGAAGCCGTTGCGCTCGCCGGTTCCCTCGTTCGCCTTGTAGTCCTCGAAGCGCTTCATCTTGATGTGGCTGTCCGGCACGAACTCGACGAGCTGGAAGGGGCCGGTGCCGATCGGATTGATCTTGTTGGCTTCCTTCGAGGCTTCTTCGGCCGGGATGATGGTCATCGGCGCGCGCGGCGAGCTCAGCTGCTCAATGAAGCTCGGCACGCGCTCGGAGAGCGTGATCGTCAGCGTGTATTTATCGGGGGCGGCGACCGACTTGATCTTGGTGAAGTCGGCGCGATCGAAGCCGACGCGACCATAGCGCTCGACGCTCGCCTTGGCGTCCTCGCTGGTCATCTCCTTGCCGTTATGAAACTTGACGCCCTGGCGGAGAGTGAACGTGTAGGTCAGGCCGTCGCCACTCTCCTCGAACTTCGAGGCGAGATCCGGGATCGGGTTCGAGCCCTCGTCGCGCGTCACCAGCATCTCGAAGAGATGCATAGCGACGTTGCGGACCGCTTGCTCAGTGGAGGTCGCGGCATCGAGCGTCGGCGGCGTTGACTGCTGCAGGAAGACGAGATCGCCGCCGCGCTTCTGGGCGTAGGCCGGTACGATGAGAGTGAGCGAAGCGGCGGCGAAGAACGCGACACGCAAGGCGCGCAGAACCATGATGATCCTCCCGTTGCTGGCGTCGTTTTTCTTTTGACGCTAGCAAAACCCTGCAGGATCGGAAATCCGATCCGGCAGAAGGCGGATCAGCCCCTCCTGCCTCGTTTCGCGACCGCGTCGGCGACGAGGCAGAGGATCTCGAACATGACCGTGGCGCCGACCAGGGCGGTGTTGCCAGTCTGGTCGAAGGGCGGGGCGACCTCGACCACGTCGCCGCCGACCAGGTTGAGTCCTTGAAGGCCGCGCAGCATGATCAGTGCCTCCACGGTCGAGAAACCGCCGACCTCGGGCGTCCCGGTACCGGGCGCGTAGACCGGATCGAGGCCGTCGACATCGAAGCTGACATAGGTAGGCCCGTCGCCGACTATGCGGCGCGCCTCGGCGATCGCCCCCTTGGGGCCGAGCTCGTAGAACTCATCCATGTAGATCACGCGCATGCCGGAGTCGTGGCTGAACTTCCACAGGTCCGGATCGTTGAGCGATCCCCTTATGCCAATCTGGATCGTGCGCTTGGGGTCGAGCAGGCCTTCCTCGACCGCGCGGCGAAACGGCGCGCCGTGATGGAAGCGCGATCCGAGATAGTCGTCGCCCGTGTCGCAATGGGCGTCGAAATGCACCATGCCGACCGGCCGATCCTTGGCGATGCCGCGGAAGATCGGCAGCGTCACCGAATGGTCCCCGCCGCAGGAGACGGGCGCGATGCCGGCCTCGTGCACCTTGGCGTAGAAGCCGGCGATCTCGTCCAGGCTGCTGACCAGGTGATATGGGCTTCGTACCCACGCATCGCCGAGATCGGCGACCCGGCAGATATCGAAGGGCGCGACCTTCGTCGACTGGTTCATCTTCCGCATGAAGCTCGACATGTTGCGGACTTCGCGGGGGCCATGCCGGGCGCCGGTGCGGTTGGTGACGCCGCCGTCGAAAGGCACGCCGATCAGGCCGATGTCGATGCCTTTCCAGTCCTCGACGAAGGGCGCACGCATGAATGTCGGGACGCCGGTGTAGCGCGGACGGACCTGCGGGTCGGCGAACGGATCGGTCATGGCGGCTCCTCAGCCGAGGGTGACGCGCGGCCCTTCCACATGGGCATGACGGCCCTCCGTGAGAAGGGCGAATGCCTCGCGTGGCAATTTTACCATCGCCAGGTCGCCATAGCCCATCTCGCGCGCAACGAGCGCGCCCAGCGCCAGAATCGCATCGGTGTCACGCAGCAGGATCGCCGCCGGCGCGACTTTCGCGTGAATCAGCTCGAGCAGCACGGCGGAGGATGAACTCGATCCGCGCAGCTCGGCGATCGCGACCACGCGTCCGGTCAGGCACGCGCGGTAGTTCGGATGCCGCGGGTCGGTGACCCTTGCCGTCTTCGGATCGATGCCGCCCCAGAAGCTGATCGGATGGTCGATGCGGAGGATGGTGCCGCGGCCTGATCCCGCGATAAGTGCCTCACCGATGAGCGTCATCGCCACACCCGCTCGTCGCGGACGACTCGGCCCTCTACCGCGGACGCGACGCAGTCCTCGAGGCTGCCGTAGACGACCTCGTAGCCGAGATTCGCCGGGCCGTAATGCGCGAACTTGCCAGAGTTCGTCATCAGCGTCCCGCCCGTCCTGGGCAGGATCGGCGTCACCACGACGCAGGTATCGGCGACGATGATGGCGCCGGCCGCTTCAAGGCTCGCAAGATCTGTGCGCTCGACGAGGTCGCGGCGCGTACAGACATAGATCGGCACCTTGAACCGCCGGCCGGCGGCGAGGCGCTTGAGCACTTCGAACTCGCCCTCGCTGAAATGCGGGCTGCCGAGCGCCACGCAATCGATCGCGCCGTTGCGCGCGGTCGAGAGCCGGTCGCGCGCGGCGCGCACCATCTCGGGCGTGAGGCGGATCCTGCGTGCGGCCCCGCCTTGCGTCGCAGCGTCCAGCGTCGGCGCCTCCGGCGTCGATCCGACGACGTGGAAAAGACCGACCGCGCCGGCCGAAGCCGCCGCGGCGCCGAGCGCCTTCAGCCGATCCTCGTTCTGCCGGGGCGGCAAGCCTTCGATCGCGGCGATCTCCGAGCCGATCTCGGTGCCGAGCCAGGTGCCGAGCACCGGATAGAAGACGTCGGCGTCCCGAAGTGCCGGGGACAGGTCGGACGTGTCGATCACGACGGTCGCCCGCCGGTTCTCAGTCCGATGCAGCCCGTAGTCCGGCGCCCGCCCGACAATGGCGCAGGCGATGTCGAGGAAGTCGCCGTAGCGGTTGGTTCGAGCGCCAAGTACCGAGTTGCAGAAGGCAACCGCATTGGACTCGCCCCAGGCGACGTCGGTGCCGACGGCCGGACGGTGGCCGGCCTGGTAGGGCGCGCAGGTCCAGGTCGGGCGGCAGCCGAGCGCCTCGTAAGCCCTCATCATCCGGAGCGACATCTCGCGATGATGGGCGTCTCCTTTCACGCGGTCAGGGTGCAGCAGGTCGAGCGCACCGACGTTGAGGGTCGTCGGCACCGCGACCTTGCCGCCCTCGGCCGCCAACCGTTCGGCGAAGTAGGTGCCGGAATCGCCGTGGTAGAGGCAACCGTCGACATGGGACGAGGCGACCGGGAGGAGGCGCCGGGCGCCGAGCAGCCGTCCGGTCTCGGCAATCAGCCGCATCGCCATCGCACTGGCAGCACCTTGGGTGCCATCGGCAATGCGCCGTTCCGCGGGAGAGAGGTCCATCGGTCGCTATGGTAGCATCGCTCCTGCGGGAGGATCGACGCCTGCGCCTCTTATCGCTCGCTGCCGCCCTGGTCGTCACCGCCGCCGGCGCCTCGGCCCTGGAGGTCGAGACGCGCGAGTTCGCGCTGCCCAAGGAGTCCGGCGCGATCGCGCTGGCGGTGGATCCGCGTGACGACGGACCGGTCTGGGTCGTACTTCAGCAGGCGGGCGCGCTCGTCCGCCTCGATCCGCGCACCGGCGTGATCGAACAGATTGGTCTCGGCGAAGGATCGGCGCCTTCCGGAGTCGCCCTTGATCGGAATGGCGCGCCCTGGGTTGCCGATGGCGGCCGGAACGCCATGCTGCGCATCGACCCGACGAGCCGCGATGTTCGATCCTGGCCGCTGCCGGAAAATGCCGGCTACGCCGAGTTGAACGCGGTGACCTTCGATGCGCGAGGGCGGCTCTGGTTCAGCGGTCAGACCGGCATCTATGGCCGCCTCGATCCGGCGACCGGTGAGATCCGCCTCTGGGACGCACCCGCGCCGGCAAGCATCGTCTCCGCACCGTCGGGCCGGATCGCCTTCCTGTCGACGACGGACAGCTTCGTCGGATCGGTCGATCCGGACAATGGCACGGTCGAGCGGGTCGTGCCGCCGGCGCCATGGCAAGGACCGCGCCGGCTCGCGATCGACGCCGGCGGGAATCTCTATGTGACCGAATGGAACGTCGGCCGCCTCAATCGCTGGGACGCGGCAACGAGATCGTGGACGTCCTGGCTGTTGCCGGCGGTGCGTGCGCGTCCCTTCGCGGTCCATGCGGCAGAAGACGGCGGTGTCTGGATCGGCGAGGCGACGGCGAATGCCTTGCTGCGCTTCGATCCGGCGGACCGGAGCTTTCAGGCCGTCGGTTTCTCCCGGCCCTTCGCCGATGCCCGGCAGATCGCGTCGCGCGGGCGCGAGATCTGGACGGCGGAATACGGCGCCGATCGCGTGGCGGTCCGTCGCGTCAAGTGATCGAGGCTTGCGTCCTAATGCGAACTCCGTCATTCCCGCGCCATGTCGCTTCGCCACGTAGCCCTCGCCGTCCTGGTCGCCGCCCTCTGGGGATGCAACTTCGTCGCCATCCGCTGGGGCCTCGATGCCTATCCGCCGCTTCTGCTGATCGCGCTTCGCTTCGCGATTTCGGCGGCGCCGGTGCTCCTGGTGCCGCGCCCGGCGATTTCTTGGCCGCGCCTGCTGACACTGTCGCTGTTCATGTTCGTTCTGCAGTTCGCCTTCCTGTTCGCCGGCATGCAGCTTGGCATGACGCCGGGCATGGCCTCGATCCTCATGCAGAGCCAAGCCTTCCTGACGCCGGCCTTCGCGATGGTGGCGCTCGGCGAGCGGGTGACCCTTCGCCAGCTCGCCGGAGGCGCGGTCGCGCTCGCGGGTCTTGCCGTGGTCGCGACCACGGTGGATGCGACGATGACCGTCATCGGTTTCGTGCTGACGCTGGCCGCGGCCGCGAGCTGGGCGGTCGGTAACGTGATGCAAAAGAGCATCGGTCCGGTCGACCGCTTCGCGCTGACTCTCTGGCTCAGCCTGGTGCCGCCGGTGCCGGCGTTGATCGCCTCGTTCCTGCTCGAAGGCGACGTGGTTGGCGCCATCCTCGATACCGGCTGGCGCGACGTGGGATCGCTCCTTTATCTCGCCGTCGTCTCGACCTGGTTCGGCTATGTCGCTTGGGGGCGTCTGCTCTCGCTCTATCCCGTGGCGGCGGTGAGCCCTTATGCGTTGCTGATCCCGATCTTCGGCATGGCCTCGTCGGCGCTGGTGTTCGGTGAACGCTTCGGACCGGAGCGGCTGGTCGGCGCCGCGCTGGTCATGCTCGGCGTCGCCGTCGCGACCTTGAGCTTCCGCCGCCGGAGTTGACCCGGTCGCGGCGGGACCTGTAGACCCGCTTCAAGCTCTGGAACGAGGATCTCTCCGGTGACCGAAACCTCCGATATCCGCTTCGCGGTCGAGGGCGGCATCGCCTTCGTAACGCTGTCGCGTCCGAAGGCGCTGAACGCGCTCACGCTCGACATGATCCGCGCCTACTACGCGCGCCTGGTGGGCTGGGCCAAGGATCCGGCGATCCGCGCCGTGGTGATCGAAGGCGAGGGCGGGAAGGCCTTTTGCGCCGGCGGCGACGTGCGCGCCGTCTACGACTCCGTCAAGACCACGCCGAGCGACCTGAATCGGGTCTTCTTCGCCGAGGAGTATCAGTTGAACCGGCTGATCCACCGCCTCGGCAAGCCCTACGTCGCCCTGATCGACGGCATCACGATGGGAGGCGGGCTCGGGCTTTCCGTCCACGGCACACACCGGATCGCGACCGAGAAGACCATGGCGGCCATGCCGGAGACCGGCATCGGTCTCTTCCCCGACATCGGCGCCACCTGGTTCCTCAATCGCTGTCCCGGGAAGATGGGCCTCTTTCTGGCCCTCACCGGTGCCCGCGTCCGGGCCGCGGACGCGATGCTGGTCGGCTTCGCCACGCATTACGCGCCGAGCGCCGCGCTCGAAGGACTTAAGCGCGACCTGGTCGCGGGTACCGACGTCGACACGGCGATCCGCAAGGTCGCAGCCGATCCGGGACCCGCACCGCTCGCCGACGCCAAGGCCGCGATCGACCGCACCTTTGCCGGCGGCTCGGTCGAGGCGATTCTCGCGGCGTTGGAAGCCGAGGCTACTGACTGGGCGAAAGAGACGCTGAAGACGCTCGGGCCGAAATCGCCGACCAGCCTCAAGGTGACCTTCGAGCAACTGCGCCGCGGCGCCGGCCTCTCGATCGAGGACGTGCTGGTCATGGAATACCGGATGACCCAGGTGTTCATGGCCGAACACGACTTCTTCGAAGGAATCCGCGCGCTGCTGGTCGACAAGGACCAGTCGCCGAAGTGGAAGCCGGCGACGCTGGCAGAGGTGACCGACGCCGATGTCGCGCGCTACTTTGCGCCGCTCGGCGCGAAGGACATCAGGTTTGTCTGAAAAGAAGCACAGGAGGAAGACATGGCTAGGATCGGCTTCATCGGCCTCGGCAACATGGGCGGGCCAATGGCACGCAACCTGGTCAAGGCCGGCCATGAGGTGATCGGCTTCGACCTGGTGAAGGCGAACCTCGATGCCGCGACCGGTGTGAAGCCGGTGGCGTCCGCCGCCGAGGCTGCGGCCGGCGCGGCCGCCGTGGTGACCATGCTGCCTGCAGGATCCCATGTCCGCGAGGTTCTGACCGGCAAGGGCGGGGTGCTGGCGGCGATGAAGGCCGGCGCGCTCCTGATCGACTCCTCTACCATCGACGTCGCGACTGCCCGCGATATGGAGGCTGCCGCCAAGGCCAAAGGCGTGCTGCTGGTCGACGCCCCGGTCTCGGGCGGCGTCGGCGGCGCCGAGGCAGGAACGCTGACCTTCATGGTCGGCGGTTCCGAGGCCGCCTTCGCCGCTGCCCAGCCGATTCTGGAGAAGATGGGCAAGACCATCGTCCACGCCGGTGGACCCGGAAACGGCCAGGCCGCCAAGATCTGCAACAACATGATTCTCGGAATTTCGATGATCGCGACTGCCGAAGGCTTCGCTTTGGCCCAGCGACTCGGCCTGGATGCTCAGAAATTGTTCGACATCAGTTCCAAGTCTTCGGGCCAATGCTGGTCGATGACGAGCTATTGCCCGGTGCCGGGACCGGTGCCGACTTCGCCGGCAAACCGCGGTTACAAGGCCGGCTTCACGGCCGCGATGATGTTGAAAGACTTGAAGCTTGCGCAGGAAGCGGCGGCATCGGCCGGGGCGCTGACGCCGCTCGGAGCGGAGGCCGCCCAGGTTTACGGGCTGTTCTGCAGTCAGGGGAACGCCGCGCTCGACTTTTCGGGCGTCATCGGCTTGTTTCAAGACACAAAACCGGCCTAGCGCCCCCGCCCTCGGTGGAATATTGTAATCCCTTGTGATAAAGCGCCTCGGGGGCTCGGGCCGGGGTGTGTGGGGCTAAAAGTCGAGCGAGGTTGATGTGCGCGCAGCGTATTTAGAGGCGATCCGGCTGATCGAGCGGCTGCACCGGCAGTTCCTCGAAGTCGTCAAGACTGAGCTGGACCGCCAGGGCATCGAAGACATCAACAACGTCCAGGCGCTGATCCTTTTCAATATCAGCGAGGACGAGCTCACCGTGGGCGAGCTCACGAACCGCGGCTACTACCTCGGTTCGAACGTTTCCTACAATGTTCGGAAAATGGTCGAGAACGGCTACCTGGCCCAGGAGCGTTCGGCCCATGACCGCCGGTCGATCCGCATCCGGCTGTCTCCGAAGGGGCTCGACCTCTGCAAGCGCATCGCCGCGATGTTCGACACCCATGCCGGGGCGATCTCGCAGGGCACGCTCAAGGACGAGCAGCTGAAGACGGCAAGCCAGACCTATCGCGAGCTCGAGCGGTTCTGGTCGGGCCTTCTCGACTACGGCGCCCGCGTCCCGCGTCTCGGCACCACCGCCGCCTGAGGCTTCAAAGTCGTTAGATCCGGTTTCGGGGGACGCCGTCGCAACCGGACGGCGGCCAGGATCCTTGATTGCGGTATTCGGTTAGGTGGGCTGCTAGAGTGCCCGCCTTTCGTCGCCATCCCGAAGGATCGTCATGCGTCGCTCCCAGCTTTTCCTGCCTACGCTCAAGGAAACTCCCACCGAGGCGCAGATCGTCTCGCATCGGCTGATGCTGCGCGCCGGCATGGTCCGCCAAACCTCGGCGGGCATCTATGCCTGGCTGCCGATGGGCTATCGGGTCTTGAAGAAGATCGAGCAGATCGTCCGCGAGGAACAGGACCGCTCGGGCGCGCAGGAAGTGCTGATGCCGACGCTCCAGTCGGCCGATCTCTGGCGCCAGAGCGGCCGCTACGACGACTACGGCAAGGAGATGCTGCGCATCAAGGATCGGCACGAGCGCGACATGCTCTACGGGCCGACGAACGAGGAGATGATCACCGACATCTTCAAGGCTTACGTGAAGAGCTACAAGGAGCTCCCGAAGAACCTCTATCACATCCAGTGGAAGTTCCGGGACGAGGTGCGCCCTCGTTTCGGCGTGATGCGCGGCCGCGAGTTCCTGATGAAGGATGCGTATTCGTTCGACCTCGACTACGCCGCATCCCGGCACGCCTACAACAAGATGTTCGTGGCCTACCTCAAGACCTATGCCCGCATGGGTCTGAAGGCGATCCCGATGCGCGCCGACACAGGCCCGATCGGCGGCGATCTCAGCCACGAGTTCATCATCCTCGCTGATACCGGTGAGAGTCAGGTGTTCTGCCACAAGGATTACATCGAAGCCGACATCGCGAACCTCGCGATCGACTTCGACGACGTCGCTGGGGTGCAGAAGGTGGTCGAGCGTTGGACCAGCCTCTATGCCGCGACCGACGAGAAGCACGAGGCCGAGGAGTTCGAGAAGATCCCGGCCGACCGGCGCGTGACTGCACGCGGCATCGAGGTCGGCCATATCTTCCACTTCGGCACAAAGTACTCGGAGCCGCTCGGCGCTAAGGTCACCGGACCGAACGGCGAGCAAGTAACGGTGCTCATGGGCTCGTACGGCATCGGTGTTTCACGTCTGGTCGGCGGCATCATCGAGGCGAGCCACGACGACAACGGCATCATCTGGCCGGAGTCTGTTGCGCCCTGGGGCGTCGGCATCGTCAATCTCAAGACCGGCGACGCCGAATGCGACAAGGTCTCGGCTGACCTTTACGAGAAGCTCGAGAAGGCCGGCCGCGAGCCGCTACTCGACGACCGCGACGAGCGGCCGGGCTCGAAGTTCGCCGACATGGACCTGATCGGTCTGCCCTGGCAGGTCGCGGTCGGACCGCGTGGCCTCAAGTCCGGCGTGGTCGAGCTCAAGAACCGCAAGAGCGGCGAGAAGCAGGAGCTGTCGCCCGAGGCGGTGCTCGCCAAGCTCGCGGGCTGATGGCCGCTTTCGGCACCTTCGAGCGGATGATGGCGATGCGCTATCTGCGCGCGCGCCGCCAGGAAGGGTTCATCTCGGTCATCGCCTGGTTCTCTCTCGTCGGCATCGCGCTCGGCGTCGCCACGCTGATCATCGTGATGAGCGTGATGAACGGCTTCCGGCACGAGCTGATCGCCCGCATCGTGGGATTCAACGGTCATGTCGTGATCTCCGGCGCTTCCGGCCCGATGCCCGACTTCGACGACGTGACCCGCGCCGTACGCGGCCTTCCCGGCGTCACGTCGGCGGTGCCGATCGTCGACGGCCAGGTAATGGCGACGGCCAACGGCACGGCGACCGGGGCGCTGGTCCGGGGTGTACGCGCCGACGACCTTGCTGCCCGCCGGACGTTCGAAAGCCGGCTCCGTGCCGGGACGCTCGACGTCTTCGACGAGGACGAAGTCGTCATCGGCTACCGGCTTTCGCAGAAGCTCAGGGTCGGTCTCGGCGACAGGCTGACGCTGGTCGCGCCGACCTTCCAGGCGACCGCGCTCGGCAGCCTGCCCCGGACCCGCGACTACACCGTCGCCGCGATCTTCGATGTGGGGATGCCGGAGATCGATGCCGGATACGTATTCATGCCCTTCAAGGCGGCGCAAATCTTCTTTCGCGTCGCCGAGGCTGCGACCGGCGTCGAGATCAAGCTCGACGATCCGCTCAGGGTGGCCGAGTTCCGTGCCGTGGCCCAGGGGCGGCTCGGCCCCAACTACCGGCTTCTCGACTGGCAGCAGGCGAACGCCAGCATCGTCAATGCGCTGACGGTCGAGCGGAACGTGATGTTCCTGATCCTGACCTTGATCATCCTGGTCGCCGCCTTCAACATCATCTCGTCGCTGATCATGCTGGTGAAGGACAAGACACGCGACATCGCGATCCTGAGGACGATGGGCGCTTCGCCGGGCGCGATCATGCGGGTCTTCTTCATGAGCGGAGCTTCGGTCGGCGTGCTGGGCACGCTCGTCGGATTCGCGCTTGGCCTCTCCTTCGCGCTCAACATCGAGAGTATCCGCCATTGGGTCGAGTCGCTGTCGGGAGCGAACATGTTCTCGGCCGAGATCTCCTTTCTGGCGCGGCTGCCGTCCCGGGTCGAGACACCCGAGGTCGTGGCGGTCGTGGCGATGGCGATCGGTCTCTCTTTCCTGGCGACGCTCTATCCGTCGTGGCGAGCCTCGCGGCTCGATCCGATCGAGGCGCTCCGCTATGAGTAAGGCCTCGTTCTGATGGCCATCTTCGGGACTTCGGAGCGGATGCTGGCGATGCGCTATCTCAGATCGCGCCGGCAGGAAGGATTCATCTCCGTCATCGCCTGGTTCTCGCTGATCGGCATCGCGCTCGGCGTGGCGACGCTGATCGTCGTCACCAGCGTGATGAACGGTTTTAGGCACGAGCTGATCACCCGCATCGTCGGCTTCAACGGCCATGTGACCATCTACAGCGTCGGCGGTCCGATGCCGGACTACGAGGATGTGACGCGTTCGGTGCGAGGTCTTCCGGAAGTCGTCGCGGCCTCCCCCGTCATAGACGGCGAGGCGATGGTGACCGCGAACGGCATCGCGTCCGGGGCCCTGGTGCGCGGCATCCGCTCCGAGGATCTGGCATCGCGTAAGATCCTCGACGGCAAGCTCAAGGAGGGCTCGCTCGCGGGTTTCGACGACGAGGAGATCGCGATCGGCTATCGCCTCGCGCAGAAGCTCAGGCTCAAGGTCGGGGACCGGCTGACCCTGGTGGCGCCGAATCCTCAGGGCGCGTCGCCGACCAGTCTTCCACGCACCCGTGCCTATGCCGTCGGCGCTCTGTTCGACGTGGGCATGGCGGAGATCGATGCCGGCTACGTCTTCCTGCCGCTCTCGGCCGCCCAGGAATTCTTCCGGGTTCCCGAAGCCGCCTCCGGCATCGAGGTCGTGCTTGAGAATCCGGAGCGCGCGGCCGAGTTTCGCCTTCTGGCCCTGAGCCGTCTGGGAGCGGGTTATCGCCCGTTCGACTGGCAGCAGGCGAATGCCGGCATCATGGACATGGTGAGGGTTCAGAGGAACGTCCTGTTCCTGATCCTCGCGCTGATCATCCTCGTCGCTGCCTTCAACATCGTCTCGTCCCTGATCATGCTGGTGAAGAGCAAGACCCACGACGTCGCCATCCTGCGCACGATGGGCGCGACCTCGGGCTCGGTGATGCGGGTGTTCTTCATGAGCGGGGCCGCCGTCGGCGTGCTTGGCACGCTGGCAGGTTTCGGTCTCGGCGTCGCCTTCGCGCTCAACATCGAGAGGATCCGGCGTTGGATCGAGTCGATCTCCGGTACCGAGCTGTTCTCGGCCGAAATCTATTTCTTCAGCCAGCTTCCTTCGCGCGTCGAGCCGCGCGAGGTCGCCGCCATCGTGCTGATGGGGCTCGCGCTCTCGTTCCTCGCCACCCTCTATCCATCGTGGCGGGCGGCGAGGCTCGACCCGATCGAGGCGCTCCGCCATGAGTGAGCCGACACTCGCGCTTCGCGGCGTAACCCGGGTCTTCCGGCAGGGCGAGCGCCAGCTGAAGGTGCTGCGCGGCGTCGATCTGACCTTGACCCGCGGCGAACTGGTGGCGCTGGTCGGTCCCTCCGGCGCCGGCAAGTCGACACTGCTCCACATCGCAGGCCTTCTTGAGCGTCCGGACGGCGGCTCGGTCGAGGTCGGCGGCATCGCCTGCTCGACCTTGAGCGACGGCGACCGGACGCGGATCCGGCGCGACACGGTCGGCTTCGTCTACCAGTTCCATCATCTGCTGCCGGAGTTCTCGGCGCTCGAGAACGTCATGCTGCCGCAGCTGATCGCGGGGCTCTCCAAGCGTGAGGCCCGGGAGCGCGCGCGCCAGCTCCTGGGCATGGTCGGGCTGGCCGAGCGCGCCTCGCACCGGCCGGGCCGACTTTCCGGCGGAGAGCAGCAGCGGGTCGCGATTGTCCGCGCCATCGCCAACGTGCCGCGTGTCCTCCTGGCCGACGAGCCAACCGGGAATCTCGATCCGACGACGGCCGAGGGCGTATTCCAGCAGCTGCAAAAGCTGGTGAAGGCGACCGGACTTTCGGCCTTGATTGCAACCCACAACCTGGACCTTGCCCGCCGCATGGACCGCGTTCTGGAACTCAAAGACGGGCTGGTGACGCCGGCTTGAGAGCAACCCGGCGCTGGGTTCGGCGTTCTACCGCCGAGCGTCCCCAGGCACGGTGCTTCCATGACTTATACTTCCCTGATCACCGATGGCGGCGGCTATCGGGGCGTCATCGTCAATTCGGTAGACGAGTCGGCGCTGCAGGCGATGAACCGTCGCCGCAGCAAGCTCGTGCTCTGTGTCGACGACGACCCGAACATCCGCCAGATCGTGAAGCATTGCCTTTCGGATGCGGGCTATCCGGTCCTCGTCTGCCGCGACGGGGATCTCTGCCTGTCGATGCTGAGCCGCTACGAACCCCGCATGATCCTGCTGGACGTCGAGATGCCGGAGCTCGACGGGTTCGAAACGCTGAAGGAAATCCGCGCACGCTTTCCGCACCTCCGCGCCAGGATCATGTTCCTGACAGGGCGGCGACTGATGGTAGATGTGCAGCAGGCGCGGGGTCTCGACGCGGACGGCTACATGATCAAGCCGTTTACTCGCGCGAACCTAGTACGACGTCTCGATCGGCTGACCGGGATCTAGGCTTGCGGCCGCCGGAGCGTTCGATCCGGCGCGCGATCTGGGCGAGCTTCTCGAGTCCCGCGCCCAGGTTCGTGGCTTCCATGCCATGGCCCGCGAGGGCCTTGTCGATGAGCTGCTCGACCTTGCCGGCGACTGCCGTGATGTCACGGTAGCCGAAAGTGCTCCCGGAACCGTAGAGGCGATGGACTTCGCGCCGGAGGCGGATACCGGCATCGCGGTCGCCTTCGCGCCACTCGCGCCAGTCACGCTCGATCGCCGCCATGGTTCGCTCGAGATTCGCCGCATAGTCCCGACGGAGGGCGGCCAGCCCATCGGTGAGCTTGCTACCCATGATGGGCCTGCCAGATCCGACGAACCCGGTCAGCCAGTTCATAGGGGTCATACGGTTTTGCGATCACGCCCAGCGCCCCCATACCGCGATACCGCTCGGTATCCTGGGGTGCCGCTTGGCCGGTAACAAAGATCACCGGAAGGTCGTGCATCTCAGGATCGCGGCGGATCGAGGCGAGGACGGCTTGGCCATCCATATCCGGAAGGTTGGCGTCGAGAAGCAGCAGGTCGGGGCGGAATCGCCGCGCCCACCGAAGCGTCTTGCCGCCGCGGTCGCACAGCTCCACCGCAAAGCCGCCGGCTTCCTGAAGTGCCAAGCCCGTCGCCTTCCCGATGATCGGGTCGTCCTCGACGACGAGGATCCGGCTGGGAGAACCGGCGGTTGTCTCGTTGTGTTCGTTGGGGTGCATGCCGATCTTCCGTCGCTCCACAGGCAAACGGTTGATCGGCAACGGAGTTCCCGTGACGGAGTAGCGGCTAGCTGTGACCGATCGTGAAATCGTTCCGCCCGGTTCGGTCCTGGCCTCTGAGCAGCCAGAGGGGACGGCGGGCGAAGTCGACCGTGTAGCCGCTCTTGTCGGTGGTCGCGATCAGGTTCCGGTCGAAGTGCGAGGTTGCCGGCATGTAGCGGATGGCGACGCCGGCGCGGCGCTTGGACGAGCGGTTGGGCGCCGATCCGTGGATCATGTACACGTCGTGAAGCGACATCTGTCCGGGTTCGAGTTCGATGTCGACCGCGGTCCTCTCGTCGAAGGTGCCATCGGCCGCGCGCTGCGTCAGCACGACGTCGGCGCGGTTCTCGGTCAGGTGCGGATGAAGGATCTTGCCCCGGTGCGATCCCGGGATGACACGAAGGCAGCCGTTCTCGACCGTCGAGGGATCTAGCGCGATCCAGACCGTGCAGGTGCCGAGCGGCCGGATCGGCCAGTACTGCCCGTCTTGGTGCCACGGCACTTCCATGCCGTCGCCGCCCGGCTTGCAGAAGATCTGGCAGCCCCAAAGTACGATGTCGGCGCCGATCGCATCCTCGACGAGGTCAAGGATCGCTTCGTCGCGGGCGAGGTCGAGAAAGGCGCGGCTGCCGCGCACACCTTCGCTGTTCTTGCCTTCGATATGCGCGCTTACAAGCCGCTCCGGGCGGATGGTCGGATTGTCGCGGATCAGCGTGTCGAGCACGTCACGCAGCGCGTCGACGCGCGAGGAGGGCAGTCGATAGGACGGGACAACGTATCCGTCATTCTCGTACTTCGCTTTTTCGGCGGCGGTGAGACCGGTCATGTCAGAGCTCCGGGCGCCGATCGCGCCAGCCGGCCGCCTGCTCGTAGGCGTGGCCGGCACGGAGCACCAGCGCGTCGTCGTGCGGTTTGGCGGCGATCTGCATCGATAGCGGCAGCCCGTCCTTGGTGAAGCCGGTGCAGACGCTGGCGGCGGGTGCGCCCGCGATGTTGAACGGCGTCATGACCAGGCGGCCGCGGCCCATGACCGACGGCAGGTCGTAGAGCTCGTCCAGCGTCGGCGCAGGCGCCAGGGAGCAGCCGGTCACCGCGACGTCGACCTTGGCAAGCGCCTCGTCATAGGCCTTGCAAAGCAGGGTGCGATGGCGGAGCGCCTGGATGTAATCGGCGGCCGACAGCATCGCGCCCGACAGCAGCCGCTCGCGCGTGACGCGGGCGAATATGTTCGGGCGCGTGCGCAGGTCGCGCTCGTGGATTGCATAGGCCTCGGCCTGCAGGATCACACGGCAGCAGGCGTCCCATTCAGCGAGCGGCGGCAGGTCGATGTCGACCACCCTTGCACCTAGCTTCTTCATGACGAGGAGCACGTCCTCGATCGCTTTTCGAGCCTCAGGCGTCGCCTCGACGTCCTTCTCGAAGAAGCGGCGGATCACCCCGACCTTCATGCCGCGGATGCCGTCCTTCAGCGCACGGGTGAAGCTGGGCAGCTTCGCCGGCGCCGACGACGCCGGATCGGCCGCGTCGGGACCGGCGATCGCGTCGAGCAGCATCGCGCCGTCCTCGATTGTCCAGGTCATCGGCCCGCAATGGTCGAGCGAGAACGACAGCGGATAGACGCCGGCGCGGCTGACCAATCCGTAGGTCGGCTTGAAGCCGGCGACGCCGCAGAAAGCCGAGGGTCCGCGGATCGAGCCCGAAGTGTCGGAGCCCATCGTCGCCGTCACGAGGCCGGCCGCCATCGCCGAACCGGAACCCGAAGAGGAGCCACCGGTGAAGTATCCGGCCTTCCAGGGGTTCACCGCTGGCGGAAAGGGAAGGTCCTTGGCGGGACCGCCGGTCGCGAACTCGTGTGTCGCAAGCTTCCCCACCAGGACCATGCCGGCCTGGTTCAGCTTCGCCGCGACGGTCGAGTCCTCGGTCGGCACGTTCTTCAGCAGCACCTTGGAGTGCGCGGTCGTACGCACGCCCTTGGTCGAGTAGATGTCCTTGAGGCCGAGCGGGATACCGTGCAACGGGCCGATGCGCCGGCCGGCCTTGATCTGGCTGTGTGCCTTCTTCGCCGCCTTGCGCGCATCGTCGGCGAGCACCAGCACGAAGGCGTTCAGTATCGGGTTGAGCCTGGCGATGCGGTCGAGCGAAGCGTCGACCAGATCGACCGGCGAGAGCTTGCCCCTGGCGATCCGTCGCGAGGCCTCGGCCACCGTGAGGTAGTGGAGTTGGGTCATGCTCTAGCCTCGACGGCTCGGGTGGAATACATGCGACGGCTCGTCAGCGTATCCGTGGCCGCGCGGCACTCGATCGATCGCGGTCTTGTTCGCGGCGTCCGCTGCGATGGTCGACGCAGTCAGCGCGCGGTCCAGCGTAAGCCCGGCGCGCCGTGCCATGCCGGCGATCGGATTCGCCTTCGGAAGCGGCGGCGCGGGAAGGCGGTCGAGCAGGCCGAAAGCCCAGTCGGAAAGCGCCAGCAGCTCGCGGTCCTTGCCGCGGGCGGAGACAAGCTGGATCGCGAGCGGCAATCCGTTGGGCCCGAGCCCGGCCGGCAGGCTGACGCAAGGCGTGCCGACGAGCGTCCAGAACCGCTGGAACTCGGGATCTCCGGTCCATGACAGGCCGGCGGGGGCTTCGCCCGATGCGGCGGGCGTCAGGATTGCGTCATAGCCTTTGAGGAAGTCGTCGATGGCTACCATGCAGGCGGCGCGGATGGCTTCGGCGTCTGCGACGAGCGCCGGCGAGCACGAAAGTCCGACGGCGATCCGATCGCGGAAGCTGCCACTCATCAGGCTGCGATGATCGCGCCATTCAGCGGTGAAGGCGCGCGCGCTGCCGACGGCCATCAGCACTTCCTGGGCGGCGAATCCGCGCTCGCAGATGCCAGGCAACTCCGCGCGCTCGACGACTGCATTCGGTGCGAACCTGGCGACGGTCTCGTTCAGCACCTCCTCGGCGGCCGCGTCGAGCGGCACTCGGGCGCGCGTGCGGACGACCGCGATGCGTGGCTTGCGCGAGATCGTCGGGCGCGCGTCCTTCACGCCGGCAAGCACCGCATGGAGCAGCAGCAGGTCGTCGGGCGTGCGCGCATAGAAGCCGAGCGTGTCGAGCTCGTCTGCGAGCGGCTGGACGCCCTTGAGCGAAAGCGCGCCTCTTGTCGCCTTGAAACCGGCGACGCCGCAGTAAGCGGCCGGGCGGATCACCGATCCCGCCGTCTGCGTGGCAAACGCGAGGGGCAGGATGCCGGCGCCGACGGCTGCCGCCGATCCGGAGGATGAACCGCCCGGCGTATGACCGAGGTTATAGGGATTACCCGTCGGGCCGGGATGGCGTCCGGCGAACTCGGTCGTCACCGTCTTGCCGAA
>CAZZLX010000017.1:0-18837 GCA_964655235.1 uncultured Rhizobium sp. | reverse complement strand
CGGTGACGAGCGCGACCTTGCCGGCGAGCTTTAGATCCATGACGACCTCTGTATGGACGGGTGGAGACGTAGTCTTGCCGAGCCTCCAGAGCGCGGCAAGCGGTCAGAAATCGACCTTGGGCGTGTCCGGCGCGTAGCGGTCGAAGACCGAGCAGAAGTCGCGGCCGAAACGCTCGGCGAACCAGGCCTCGAAGGCGTCGAGGGCCGCCAGCATCGCCGCCTCGTCGCTGGTCCCGACCGCTTCGGCCACGGGCCGGAACTTCGCCTCCGCCTCGCGGCCCTTCTCGTCGAGCTCGGCGAGACTGCCGCCGATCCAGCCGATCTCGACGAAGGCGGCGGCGATGCGCGCATCGGCGGCCTTCGTCGCATCGGGCTCGCCGGCGGCAGTGTCGACGACCTTCCGGATCAGGTTCAGCCGGCGATAGGCGAAGGCGCGGGCGCGCTCCAGCACCTCGATCTTCCGCGCCGACTCCCGCCGATAGGCGGTCTCCTCGGTCGAGGCCGCATCGGCGCGTGCGCCCAGAGTCGCCAGCACGCTCATGGTGACCTCGCGGGAAACTGGCGGAGAGAGTGGGAGGCACACAATCGGTCTAACATATTGTATTTCCTTAATAACGACGTTTGCCGATCGCGAGTTACCCCGAAAGTTACCCCTTCATCAGCACCAGTGCGAAACTGGCGGAGAGAGTTTTCACAGATTGGTGCTCGCCAAAAGCTAAGTGCTCCGCCTCAAGGCAAAGGCACTCCCTTTATCAGCGGCAATGATGAAACCCATTCGAGCTATAGCCGCCAACGTCGCTTTTACAGCCGGCTCGATCCTCCGGCCTTGGCGGAAGCGCGCGGCGATCGTCGCCGCATTGATTGGCGCGATCGACTCGGCCAGCGCTGCCATCACCACCGCGGTTTGGGCCACGTCTTCGGTCGGGAATGATGGTTTGCCGCGTGTGTCCGCGGTGCCTTCCTGTCCTGCCGCCGCGCCGGCAAGGTCGAATTCGGTCTTCTGTGTGCCCGCGCCAAATCGCGAAACCTGATACTCGGGCCGGAGCCAGCGCACCACACCGCTCGCCTCCTCTTGCACTCGTGCTCGATTGAGGGCGACGATATTGGCAAGGATACCGTCGTCGGCCAGATCAGCCGGCCAGCCATAAGCTTCGGCAACGGATGCGTCGAGTTTGTCGTGCAACTCCTTCAGAATTAACACCAGCCCAGTATCGAGGATGCGCCGGTGATCGGCGCTGAGCGCACCCGACGCGACCCCACGCCGCAATTCCTCCAACACGTTGTAGATGCCGGTTAGGGTCAAGTCGGGGTGCTCAGCTAAAACGCGCTTGCGTAGCGCGTCTATCTCTTCTGCGATATCGCGGATCGTCGCCCTTTGCAGTTCGGAACCGTCAGGGAACGGGAAGGGATCGAAGCAACGGGACTTTGTATAGGTAGGCCTATCTTCAAGTGTGCCGCCCGCCGCCAAGGCCCAGACGATATGAATCCGTGACGAAATGACCCCCAAGTGAAAAGCGTCTGCCGATGCAAAGCACACTAGGCGGTTGTCCGGTAGAATTTCGGCATCAAGAAACATTGAATAGCGATGCTTGGACGTCTCGACCGTGGCGATGTACCGCGGGAGCCCGTCTAATGCTGGTCGAAAGTCGCTGCGCGGTTCGCCGAATATCCACCACAACTCTCGATACTAGGGTCGCGGGTTTACGTCGCGGCCAATTGGAAGACCATCCTCGTCCCTAGCCTCCTTCACATTTAAGATCAGGTGTTGGTAAACCTCTGGAAATTTCGTGCGGACTTCATCGTCACTCAGCCCAAACAGGTCAATTGCCATGACTCCTCGCGGGCGAGCAGTCAAATCACGGCCGTTCCGATAGACGCGGATGTGTCGGTCAAGGCCGGGGCGTCGATCGAGACCAAGATGCTCGGCCTCGCCGCGTGTCACGATGAAACCGGCACCATGAAGCTTCATGCCTGGCGAGCAAATGCCTTCGTTCGCAAGTAGGGGCCTGGCTGCCGTGACGTCAGCACCGACTGTCAGGTCCGAATTGATCCTGCCGTGCTTTTCAAGCAGATCGATGATCGGCGCATCGGTATCGAGTGCTTCTTCGCGGATGACTTCGCGCAGATTGCCTTCGCGCGTGCCGGACTCGGCGACTGTCATGGCGATACGCACGGCGGCTGCGTCTGGGGATGCTTTCGTCCACGGATGATCAGGGATCGCCATAACAAGCGAAATGGGCCGTTTCGCCCTCAAGTGCCGCTCCATCACACGGCGCTGGAACACCTGGGATATCGAGTTGGTGGTGACTAGCCCGAAGCGACGCAACTTCGTGCCCTTGCGAGTCAGCAGCGTCGCCGCATGATCCCACCAGTACATGACAAAATCCGCAGAATCGTTCATATGCGGATGCGCTGCCCACAAAGATTCGGCCTCGCCGTGTGGCAGGCGCGATCGCAAGTCTTTGCCGCCGATAAACGGCGGATTGCCGACAATAAAATCGGCTGATGGCCATTCGGGTCGGTGCGGCGCATTGTAGTCGTAGATCTCTTGCAGCTGTCCATCCGGGTCGGGCTTAGACAACGGCCTGCCTCGGGCATCTCGGGCCAGAACCTTGTTCGCTGATAGCACCGCGTTCTTGACTTCAATATTGTGAAAAGCCTTCAAAATCGGCTCCGACGGCAAACCGCCCTTCGTCCGGATGTGCCATTGCAAATGACCGATCCACAGCACCAACTCGGCGATGGCGGCGGCACGCGCATTAATCTCTAGGCCGAGAAACTGGTGCGGATCGACGGTCAACCCTTCGAAGCCAGCCAAAGCTTCCTGTCCGCCAAGATCTATCAGTGCTTCCAACACTTCGCCTTCGAGCCGCTTCAGCAACTCCAGGGCGACGTAAAGGAAGTTTCCGGTCCCGCACGCAGGGTCGAGGATACGGACCTCGCACAGGGATTTGTGAAAGGCGCGCACGGTTGCGGCCGCCTCCCGCGCGCGACCGGCGGTCTTCTGACGTTCGGCGGTTGATAGGACTTTTCGCCAGTCGTCGCGCAGTGGCTCGATCACGGTGGCGATGACCAGCCGTTCGACGTAGGCGCGGGGCGTATAGTGCGCACCGAGGCGCTTGCGCTCATCGGCATCGAGCGCCTGTTCCAGCAAGGTACCGAAAATCGACGGATCGACATCGCGCCAATTGTATCCGGCGGCCCGCCGAAGCTCGCCTATTTCCTCGCGCTTTAGAGGCAGTACTGTTCGGCTCTTAAAGAATTCGCCGTTGAACTGGCGCACGTTGGTTTCGAGAGCATAGGCGAATCCGCCCTTGTCCATCGCCTCCCAAAGCTGGCCAACCATCGGCACTAATTTCCCGGGTTCGGACTCACAGCGCTCCAAGACCTGCTTGAAAGATTTTTTAGGCAATAGACCGACGTCCTCGGCGAACATGGTGAAGAGACAGCGCATCAGAAACATCGCCACGTCTTCTGGAGAATGCTTCTCGGCTTCCAAAGCCTTCGATACGGCTGCTAGGCGCTCGGCGATATCGCGCGTGACGCGAGCCGATTTTCGTCCCGGATCGAGCGACAGTGGGTCGCGCCAGATCGCAGCTAACCGCTCGCGGATATGCGGGTGCCGCAGATCGTCGAGATAAACGCGGAACGATCGCCGGTCGGGAAACTGGTCATAGGCTTTCCCGTCCCGGCGGAAATTGGCGTAAATCTCGAAACAGTGGCCCACGTCGCAGACGATGACGAAGGGCGGCGGCGCATGTTCAGCGGGAAGCAGCCGGACATAGTCCTCAGCTTGTTGCCGTGCGTTCATCATCAGCACGTCCCAGGCCCGATCTGCTCCGCGTCGCCCCCGCTGGTTATCAGCGGGCAACAATAGGTCGCCTTGACCTGGCAATTCCTTCGCGCCGCCCTTTTGCCGCGACTGCTTCGCCTCCAGCACAAAAGCTCCGCGCTTGTAGAGGTCAATTCGGCGGTTCGAAGCCGAGCCGTCGCGCCCGACCTCGCGGACGGTGCGCTCGAATGCGTAATCATTTTCTTCGGCGGCGGCGCTGGCGGGGTCCGGCGGAGCAAGGTCCAGGACGCCACACAACTCGGTCAGGAACATTGCATAGTTAGCGCGCTCCTGGCCGCCTTCACGCCCCTGCCAGCGGGCGATGAAGGCTTCCAGGGCGGCGCTGCTGCCCTCGGGTATCGTCGGCTCTGCTCTTTGCCTCCCCATACAGCGACGATAAGTGCCAGGGGCGCTTTCGGCAATTGCTTGTGCCGTCTCAACCTCGGCGCGCCCTGCCAACGGCGTCAGGGTCCATCGAGGTACCTGAAAGTGACGACCGGGCGGCTGTTAGCATCTGCTTTCCCAACGCGAGCGCAATGGAGTCGTCCTGTGACGTGCCCCGTTTACAGGATCGAATGATCTCGGCTTGCCGATCTGGCGCGACAGGGCCGTAACTGGAAAAGGTGGTCATGACCTGTTCATGCCCCAAATTTTGGGACCAAGCTTTGAACTCCTCAGGCGTTCGACAAAGTCGCTGGCCAAGCGTGACAAGTGTCTTCCGAAAACTATGAGGGTTGAAGTAAGGAAGCCCGGCTGCAACGAAGGCAGCCTTGAAAACACTGCGGATCGGCCCCGCGCTGGCCCATGGCCGTCGATCAAGGCCAACGGCGACAAACGAGAGATTGGCGCTTGGCTCAACGCGGGTGGCCGGGAATAGCGGATCATCCGGCCCCCAAAGCTTTTCCTCGAGAAATGCGTACCAGTCTTCCACGATGGCTCTCACTTCGTCCTCGACGGGGAAAAACCATGTTGGGAAAGACTTCCTGAATTTGGTCGCGACCTCCCGAGCGTCTTGGCGAAGCAAACCTTCGCCGATATCCAAGTGCTTCATCCTGAGCGAAGCAATGGCACCGTCTCTCGCCCCGGTCAGGTAGGTCAGAGCGACGAGCGCTCTATTTCGCTTCTCGATCTCAGTTGCGATCGGCATGACGGATAGGACGTGGCAAATCTGATTCGGCGTCGGGACCCGTTGATCGCGTGGCGCCTTGGCGATCCTCGTGTCCCTTTCGGAAAGGTTGAAATAGTCGGCGTCCGAGTAGCTGAGCCGCCGGAAACCATGCTGGCCGGCAAGCCAGTGGAAGAATGCCTTCAGGGCGGTGAGCGTGTGATAGAGCGTCGCCTTACTCAGCGGCTCGCCAGTCGTGGCGCTAATCTGCTCGGCAAGCATCCGCTTGAAACCTGATGCTTGCTCGATATGGAACGCCTTGAACGATTGAAAGCGGGTGTATGTCTCAAAGCGGTGAATGGCGGCCGCCACAGCGTCGAGAGAGGCCTCACTGAAGCGCCTGGCCTCACGCAGGTAGGCGAGGTACCGGTGCTTGGTCCGCACGTTTTCCGGGTTGTAGGTTTTCGCCATCGATCATCCTTTCTCGGAATCACAGTTCTCGGAAGGTTGCTCACTCCCTCTTATGCTGTGGTGCCCCTCCGGAAATCGGATCTCACAACCCGCCATAACAGTCTCGACTGACGCCAGCCCGGCTCGACGATGGATGAGGCGGCCGCAGTTCGGACAAATGCCCCTGAGGTTGCCGAGTGAAGGCCCGGATGGAAGGTAGTCCACCATCCCTTCGGCCGGCCGCTGGGGCTTGCGGCAGGGGAGGCAACGGATCATTCCCGGGGGAGTGCGTGAGCGACGGTCCTGTTTACGCTTCGCCAGAAATCGGTTGAGTTCTTCGCCAAGCATTTGCATTGGCCGTAAGGCGTCAATCGGCTCCAGCCCATCCTTCAGCCATGCCCGGATGGTGTTTGGATGGAAGCCCCCGACGCGGGCCGCTTCGTCCACCGTGTAGCTCCGGTGGATCTTGTAGCGCCCTCGTAGCGCTGGTCGCGTCACGGCCTAGCCGCTCATGCTCGCAATAAGAGCCCGAATATCCTCGACGCGCCAAGCGGTCACCCTTGGCCCCAGCTTGACCGGCTTAGGAAACCGTCCTGTTTTGACGCCAGCCCACCAAGTGGACTTGCTGACTGGAAAGACGCCTAGCGGGGCAATGATCGACGGCAGCCTGAGAAAGCCAGTTTCGGGCAATGAGCGATGGTTCGACATCGGTTAACTCCGTCCAGGGGAAGACGGGGTAAACTTGGGAGGTATAGCCAAGCGATTGGGCGATTTCGCCTTCGGCCAAAGCGATTTGGGGAGAAGTCCGGAATATCGCTTTCAGCCGCACTGACCGGCCTTCGCTCGATGGTGGCGTTCGATACGGGCTAATCAGGGAGCACGCTATGACAGGCGGCCGGAAACCCAATTGGGAAAAATGGAAGCACGTCCCTGACGTTAAGGTTTGGGAAGGGGTCGCGCTTTCGCTCGATATCGAGCCCGACAAAGTCCGCTTCAACCAGTATGGCTGGATGGGCGACGGATTGGCTTTCAAGGAGTCAAAAGAGCTCGATGAACGAATATTCGTAGCCAAGCGAAATTTGACGTCTGGAGGATCGCTACGGCCTACGTCGATCACCATGGGAGACCCTGCACGTAGCATGGTGCGTCTCAGCCAATTCGCCGAGTGGGCTCTCTCCCTCGGGTGGCGGGTCCCGGCTGATTTAGCGGGGTTGGCCTCTTCCCCGAGCGTCACCGTCGTTACGGAAACTTCCGGAACGGAGAAGCCGCTCGAAGGAAAGGGCAGGGCCAGCGCATTGAAGCTGATTCTAGGCTTGGCGATTGGCGGATATGGCTACAATCCGCAGGCCACCCGAAGCACGATCCCCAAGGAGATAGCGGATGACCTCCTACTGTCGGGGATCACCCTCACCGATGAGACCGTGCGCGAGTGGCTCCGGGCCGCAGCCCAGGAAGTCGCGTGGTACCCTCGGGGGGAGTAATTCGGCTCCGGTTGCCGGCGTTGCCAGACGGCTGGACAGCGCGCTCATATGCCACTTCGACGTTGAGTAACCGGAGTCGAGAATGCTCGCACTTATTAACGACAGTCTGCTGTGGGCCACTGCCATCACGGCCTTGATTGCTGCTGGTTTCTGGTGGCGCTCTGCCATAGTCGTCGTGCGGGCGCCGAAGGATTCAGGGGTAGGAGCGCTCTTGGACGGAGGCTTGGTCGGCATCGACGCGAGGGGGCGTAAGTTCGACATGCATAAGACGCTGCAGGCTCAGGCTTGGTGGAGCCGGTGGGCCGCCGTAGCTGCGGGCGTCAGCGCGGTTCTTAGTGCGGCGTCGAGCTGGCTAAAGGTCTGACAAATGATGACCGGCATAAGCGTGTAGATCCGCGAAAAGAGCGGGAAATCAGTAAGGAAAAAGATTGACGAGATCGAACGTCAGCTTAGGGGCCAGTCGATGACGGCGAATGTCTCACTAAACATCGAAGTGACGCCTTGCCCTGGCGTTTACCGGGTGGCTGTTCTCGTCGACGAGGGTGCCCTCGACGCCGTGCAAGCGGCCCTAGTGGAGTTCGGAGACATACGACGTGACCCTAGGGCGTAGCGGAACGGGCTGGCCGCTTAAACGGTACCACCGTGGCCCCGTCGCGCTGGGCATCTAGAAAGTCGGCCCAGGCCTGCATCATGACGGTCCGCTCTTCCAAATACTGGGAGCGATGATAGGCGGCGCGCACCGCGTTCTTTTCCGTGTGCGCCAGCTGCCGCTCGATCGCGTCCGGTCGATAGCCCATCTCGTTGAGCGAAGTGGAAGCCAGGGCGCGAAAGCCGTGACCAGTCATGCGGGAGTGGTAACCCAAGCGGTAGAGAGCGAAGAGAACGGTGTTTTTGCTCATCGGCTTCGTCGGCGTCCGCCCTGCAAAGACCAATGGCCACTTTCCGCTGATGGCCTGAAGCCGACGAAAGGCTTCAACCGCTTGCCGAGACAAGGGGACATGGTGGGGAGCCTTGGTCTTCATCCTTTCAGCCGGAATGGTCCACTCGCCCTTATCTAGGTCGATCTCCGTCCAAGCAGCACTACGGAGCTCGTTCGTACGAACGAAGGTCAATGCTAGGAGCTGAAGCGCCAACTTCGTTTGTTCCTCCCCATCGTACCCGTCGATCTTTTTCAGGAATGTAGGCAACTCCGTGGCCGGCAAGGCAGCCATGTGCTTCGGCTTCGGGCGGGCTTTCAGTGCTCCCCGCAGGTCGGAGGCAGGATTGCGCTCGCAACGTCCCGAAGCGATGCCAAATCGAAAGACCTGCCCGCAGGCTCGCGCCACCTTATGCGCCGTCTCAACCGTTCCGCGCGCTTCCACCTTGCGGAGCATCATCAGCAGCTGAGGGGGGGTGACCTCCGAAATCGGCGTACGGCCGATGCTCGGAAACACGATTGCCTCGAAACGCTTGAGCGTGTCGCCATGATAGACGGCAGTCCACCTCGGCTTGACGTTGTCGAGCCACTCCCTTGCGACGGCTTCGAAGTTATTGGCGCCAGCCTCCGCCTTCTCCCGCTTCTCCTGTTGACGAGCGGCCGACGGATCGACGCCGCTGGCCAGCTGTCGTCTCGCATCCTCTCGGGCATCACGCGCCTTCTGCAATGACACGTCGGGGTAGGTTCCCAGGGAAAGCATCTTTTCCTTGCCGCCGTATTGGTATCTGAAGCGCCACCACTTCCCGCCCGATGGCGTGAGCAAGAGATACAGACCCCGCTCGTCAGCGAGTTTCAGCGGCTTCGCGGGCAGCTTCGCCTTGCGGATTTGCGTGTCGGTCAACATGGCTGGGTAACTCCGGGGGCGGTCGGATTGTTACCCCGAAAGTTACCCCGATTTCTGGGTAACTTCTAGTAAATGGCTTGGGACTGTATCGGACACGATATGTGCAGTTTTCGCCCTATTTTACGGACTATCTTGGACCATATGAGACGTCTCTGGATGCTGATTGGCGGAAGAGAGTGGGAGTCGAACCCACGAAGAGCCGTCTGGCGACCCTTACCGGATTTGAAGTCCGGCCGCCCCACCGGGAACGTTTCTCTTCCAATCTCATACTAGGCCGCCTCCGGGCGCCCGAACAGGCCGAGGCGGTCGGGGCGGATCTTCCTGAAGTCACCCTTGCGGACGGTCACGCCGTGGCGGTCGAAGAACTCCAGCACCTGGATCGCGACCTTGCGGCCGTTGTCGACCTTGTCGCGGAAGGCGGCGGCGTTGAACGAGCCGTCGGCGCTCGCCTTGGCGAGGCGGTCGGCGATCTGGATCATCTCGGCGACGGCAGGCGTGCGGAAGTAATGGTCGTGCGCGACCTCGACCACCTGGCCCATGCGGGTCAGCCGCTTCATCAGGCCGCGCACCTTGGTCTCGGCCACGCCGATCTCGGTGCCGATGTCGCGGACGCGCGGCGGCTTGAAGCGCTGCTGGCCGCCGAGCATCGGGCGGATGCGCGCCCAGAGCTTCTCGTCGTCGGGCTGGAGTCGCACCGAATGGCTCGGCAGCCGGTACCAGACGCCGTCGAGCACGACCGACTTGGCCCGCACCAGCGCATCGGCGACCGCGGCGAAGGCGGGGATCGCAAGGCGCACCGGCATCGCCTGGCGCAGCTTCTCGACCTGGAGGCCGGGGAGCTCCGGATTCTTCTCATGGAAGGTCTTGAGCGCGTCGAGTGCCTGCTGGCGGAGCCCGGTCCAGCGCTGGGCGGCGAAGCCGTAGGCCCCGGCCGACACCATCGGCGCCTCCTTCTCGATCGCCGCCGCCTCGTCGGGCGTGAGATTGCGGCGGAGCCGGAAGGCGGCGATGTCGACGATCCCGGGCTCGATCGCGAGCAGCTGGTTCAGCGCTTTCGCCGGATCCGATGTCCTTTCCGCGGCGAGCCAGGCCCGGCGTTCCGGCGTCCGCCGGCCGCGCGAGGGCGGGACGGGATCGATGACGTAGCCGCCGCCGAGCGTCCGCTGCGCCGACTGGTCGCGCAGCACGAAGCGGTCGCCGGACAGCGCGCCGACCGGCCGGTCGAGCACGAGCTGCGCCAACGCCTCCTCGCCCGGTGCCAGGGTCTCGGCCTCGAGCAGGGCAACGCGGCCGGTCGCATGCGCGGAGGCTAGGTGCACATGCACGGGAAGCCAGTGGCGGATCGCCTTCGCCTCGCTGCCGAGGAGCTTCAGATGGACGTCGATGCGCTGCGTCGGCTTATGCGCGGCGGGGTCGAGAATCCAGTCGCCGCGCTGGATCGCATCCTTGTCGATCTTGGCGCCGGCGAGGTTGAGGGCGACGCGCTGGCCGGCCTGCCCGGCCTCGGCCTCGCGGTTCTGGGCGCGAAGACCGCGCACGCGCGCCTCGAGGCCGGAAGGCGAGACCAGCACGTTGTCGCCGGCCCGGACCCGGCCTGAGAAGACCGTGCCGGTGATCACGGTGCCAGCGCCGGCGATGGTGAAGCAACGGTCGACGGCAAGCCGGAAGCGTCCTTTCGAGGCGCGCCCGGGTTCGGCCGCGGCGATCTGGAGCCAGAGCGCCAAGTCGGCAATACCGTCGCCGGTGACAGACGACACCGGCAGGATGTCGGCGCCGGCGAGCGAGGTGCCGGCGAGGAGCGTCCTGATATCGGCCGTGACCTCGGCGAGGCGGTCCAGCCCGACGAGATCGCGCTTGGTCAACGCCACGACGCCGCGGTCGAGGCCGAGCAGGTCGACGATCTGCAGATGTTCGCGGGTCTGCGGCATCACGCCGTCGTCGGCGGCGATCACCAGCATCACCACGTCGATGCCGGAGACGCCGGCGAGCATGGTATGCACGAAGCGCTCGTGGCCCGGGACGTCGATGAAGCCCAGGATCTCGCCGTTGTCGAGCGGCTGGTAGGCGAAGCCCAGATCGATCGTGATGCCGCGGCGCTTCTCCTCGGCGAGACGGTCGGCGTCGATGCCGGTCAGCGCCTTCACCAGCGCGGTCTTGCCGTGGTCGATATGGCCGGCGGTGCCGACGATCACGGACTGAGCTGCGCGACGAACGCGGCCTCGTCCTCGAGGCAGCGGAGATCGAGAATGACCGCGCCGTCGGCGATGCGCCCGATCACCGGGATCGGCAGGTCGCGCAGGCGCTTCGCCAGCCGCTCGGCGCTGCCGCCCGAAGGGCTCAACTCGAGCCCCGCGCTCGGCAGGCTCTCGACCGGCATCGCGCCGGAGCCGATCTGGCTGGCGCAGTCGGCGACGGCGACGCTCGCCTGGCCGTCGAATGCCGCAGCGACCACCGGCAGGAGGCGCGCCGCGAGCCCGGCGATCTCGGCCTTCGGCCGCGCCAGGTGGCGGATCGTCGGCAGCCGCCGGCGCAGCTTCTCGGGATCGGCATAGAGGCGGAGCACCGCCTCGAGCGCGGCGAGCCGCATCTTGTCCAGGCGGAGCGCCCGCTTCAGCGGGTTCTTGTTGATCCTGGCGATCAGGTCGGCGCGGCCGACGATCATGCCGGCCTGCGGGCCGCCCAGCAGCTTGTCGCCGGAGAAGGTGACGAGGTCGGCGCCGGCGGCGATCGATTCCGCGACCGTCGGCTCGTGCGGCAGGCCGTAGGGCCTGAGGTCGACCAGCGTGCCGCTGCCGAGGTCTTCGACCAGCGGCAGGCCCTTGGCCCTGGCGATCGGTGCGATCTCGCGCGCCGGTACCGCGGCGGTGAAACCGTCGATCCGGTAGTTGCTGGTATGCACCTTCATCAGCAGCGCGGTCTTCGCGCCGATCGCGTGCTCGTAGTCGCGGAGATGGGTGCGGTTCGTGGTGCCGATCTCGACCAGCTTCGTGCCGGCTCGCGCCATCACGTCGGGGATGCGGAAGGCGCCGCCGATCTCGACCAGCTCGCCGCGCGAGACCACCGCCTCCTTGCCCTTCGCCAGCGTGTTGAGAACGAGAAGAACGGCGGCGGCGTTGTTGTTGACCACCGTCGCCGCCTCGGCGCCGGAGAAGCGGGTCAGCCAGGAGACGACGTGGCTGTCGCGCTCGCCGCGCTTGCCGCTCGAGATCTCGTATTCGAGGTTCGACGGTTCGCGCATGGCGGACGCCACCGCCTCGATCGCTTCCTCCGGCAGCAGCGCGCGGCCGAGATTGGTGTGGAGCACCGTGCCGGTCAGGTTGAAGACGCGGCGCTGGGACGGCTGCGACAGGCGCGCGAGCCGCGACGCCGCTTCGGCGAGCGCCAGTGCTGCCGGCTCGGCGCCTTCCTTCGGCGGCTTGGCGCGCAGGCCGTCGAGCGCGGCGCGGAGCGCTTCCAGGGTGAGGGGCCGGCCATGCGCGGCGACAAGAGCTTCGGCCGCGGGCTCGCCCAGCAGCCGGTCGATCGACGGCAGCCGCGCCCGCGCGTCCGTCGTCATCCTGCATCTCCCGTCGACCGCGCCGCGGCACGCATCGGGCAAGTCCTCTAGCTGGTCAGAAGGAATGGATTGGGCGCCGGCCGTTCCCATCCTGCTTCCGCCAGCATGAGGTCGAGTCCGGTCGTGGCGATGTCGTCGGCCATGGGATCCAGCGTCGGTTCCTTCTCCGTCGACAGGATCTTCACGTAGCCCTGGCACTTCTCGCAAGTCTCGGCGCGGACCGCCTGATCGCCGCCCTCGATAGCGTGGTAGGCGATGCCCTCGGTCGACCCGCAGGCGGCGCATTTGATCCGGACGTAGTTCCAGGACGAGGCGCAGAGCCGGCAATGGAGGTAGCGGGTCGATTGGCCCTCGGCCGCGGGACCGATCACGCTTACGAGCGGCGCGGCGGCGCAGACCGGGCAGCGCCGGCCCTCGTCGAGCGGCTGGAACCCCTCCGTCGCCAGCATGCTCGCGGCGGAGGCCCAGCGCACCTGGAGGGCCGCGGCAATGAAGACCGCGGCGCCGCGCGAGAGCTCCGGCACGTCGCCCGAGAGCACGGCGCGGGCGCGGCCGTCGAGGATCTCGGGCGCCTCGGACTGGATCTCGGCGATCACTTGCCGCGCCTCCGGCGGGATTCCCCCGACCGAGACCCATTTGAGGATCGCCTGGAGCACGTCGCGCCACTGCGGACCGTCCAGGAGACCGTCGCCGCCCAGCGGCGGCATCCCTTCCTTCTTGGCCTCCTCGATCTCGGCGGCATCGGGAAGCCCGCCGGGCTTGAGCGCACGCACGGCATCGGCCTGCGCCTCCGCGAGACGGCCCATGAGAAGGAGGAAACCCTCCATCGGGTGGCCTTTGGCCAGCGCCGCGAAGCGGGCTGCGCGACGCGCGAACAGCGCCGGCACGTCCGGCAAACGGAGAAAGGCCGCCGAAGCGGCCTTTCCGATGTCGACTGGATCGGCGATCGGAGCCTTAGTCGTCATTGCCTGGCTTGGCGACCTCGTCCCTCAGCCATTTCCGGTGGTGGCGCCAGGCCCAGCCGCCGGTGACCGAGCCGCGGGTCATCGCGCGGATGGTGCCGCGCACCCAGATCGCGGCGTAGATGTGGATGATCACGATCACGATGATGCCGGACGCGGCCAGCGAATGGACCACCGCCGCCAGCCGCTTCTGGTCGATCGTCGTGTACTGGGTGAAATAGGTGTCCCAGAGCACGAGGCCGGAGACGAACAGGGCCAGGATGCAGAGCGACATCCCCCAGAAGACGAGCTTCTGGCCGGCGTTGTAGCGGCCGACCTCGGGGATCTTCTCCTCGCGGTTGTTCACCACGTCGCCGACATGCGCCATCCACCGGGAGTCGTCGCGGCTCCAGAAGTTGTAGCGGACGAAGCGAATGAACAGGCCGGCGAAGGTGAAGAGCACCGCGACGCCGAACCAGGGATGGATCGCCCGTGTCTCCGGACCGCCGCCGAACAGGCCGGTCAGGAAGAACAGTCCCGGATGGAAGAGCGCGAGGCCGCTTACGGCCAGCAGGATCAGGACGATCGCGTTGGCCCAGTGGTTGATGCGCGCCCCGCCGGTGTAGCGGGCGAGGATGTTGTCGCGGTCGTCGGTCATCGGTGGTCCCCGGAGAGGCGCTTGGCTGCCTCTTCGTCCTTCCGCTCGACCTCGTTCGGACCCTTGGTCACGTAGTGGAAGAAGCCGATCAGCGCGGTGAGCCCGAAGCCGAACAGCGCCACGTCCTTGAAGCCGCCCTTCCAGAACTGGACCAGCGGGCTGATCTTCGGTTCCTTGGGCAGATTGGCGTAGAGCTGCGGCTGGTCGGCGTGATGCAGCACGTACATGACGTGCGTGCCGCCGACGCCGGCGGGATCGTAGAGCCCGGCATTAGCAAAGCCGCGTTCCTTCAGGTCCTCGATCCGGTGCTCGGCGTGGACCTTCATCTCCTCCTTGGTGCCGAAGTAGATCGCCTGCGTCGGGCACGCCTTGGCGCAGGCCGGTGCCTGGCCGACCGAGACCCGGTCGGAGCAGAGCGTGCACTTGTAGGCCTTGTGGTCGGCCTGGCTGATGCGCGGGATGTTGAAGGGGCAGCCCTTCACGCAGTAGCCGCAGCCGATGCAGTTCTCGGAGATAAAGTCGACAATGCCGTTCTGGTACTGGACGATCGCGCCCGGCGCCGGGCAGGCCTTGAGGCAGCCCGGGTCCTCGCAGTGCATGCAGCCGTCCTTGCGGATCAGCCACTCGAGGTTCCCCTTGTTGTCGAACTCGGTGAACCTCATCAGCGTCCAGGTCTTGTCGGTCAGGTCATGCGGGTTGTCGTAGACGCCCACATTGATACCGACCTCCTCATGCAGGTCGTTCCACTCGTAGCACGCCGCCTGGCAGGCCTTGCAGCCGATGCACTTGGAGACGTCGATGAGCTTCGCGACCTCGGTCGAGGAGCGGACGTTGGGCGGCGTCTCGGTGGTGGCCGAGCGCCGCTTGATGTCGAGCGATTGAAGCGTAGCCATGGCGTCCTCCCCTCACGCGACCGGCGGCGAGATGCGTTCAATATCGACGAGGAACGCCTTGTATTCGGGCGTCTCGATATTGGCATCGCCGACGTAGGGAGTGAGCGTGTTGACGCCGAAGCCTTTCTTCGTCGCTCCGATGAAGCCCCAGTGGAGCGGGATGCCGACGATGTGGACGGCCTTGCCGTCGCACACCAGCGGCTTGATGCGCTTGGTCACCACCGCCTTCGCCTTGATGGCGCCGCGGTTGGATCGCACCCGCACCCAGTCGCCCTTGGAGATGTTCTTCTCCTTGGCGAGCTCCTCCGAGATCTCCACGAACAGCTCCGGCTGCAGCACGGCGTTGACCGGGACGTGCTTTGACCAGAAGTGGAAGTGCTCGGTCAGCCTGTAGCTGGTCGCCGCCAGCGGGAAGTCGGCCGCCTTGCCGAACACCTCCATGTCGCCCTTGAAGACGCGGGCGACCGGGTTGCCGACGATCTTGGGCGCGAGCGGGTTGGCGATCGGGCTTTCGAACGGCTCGTAGTGCTCGGGGAAGGGCCCGTCGCGCATCATGCCGCGGGTGAAGAGCCTGGCCACGCCCTCGGGATTCATGATGAAGGGCATGGTGCCGGCGGACGGGTTCACCGCAGCGCCGAAGTCGGGTACGTCGAAACCCGACCAGGCGTTGCCGTTCCACTCGATGATGCGCTTGCGATGGCTCCAAGGCTTGCCCGCGGCGTCGGCCGAGGCACGGTTGTAGAGGATGCGGCGGTTGGCCGGCCACGAAAACGCCCAGTTCGGGAAGTTGCCGCGGTCGGCCGGGGCGCTGGTGTCGCGACGCGCCATCATGTTGCCGGCGTCGGTGTAGATGCCGGTATAGATCCAGCATCCAGCCGAGGTCTTGCCGTCGTCGCGGAGCAGCGCGAAGGCGGGCATCTGCTGGCCGGCGCGCAGCACCACCTTGGTCGGGTCGGCCGGATCGGTCACGTCCTCGAGGACCTTGCCGTTGACCTCCTTGGCGATCTCCTCGGGCGTCGGCTTGTCGGGATCGGCGTAGGGCCAGACCAGATTCATGATCGGGTCGGCGAAGGCGCCGCCGTCCTTGGCGTACATCTCCCTCATGCGCCGGTAGAGCGACGACATGATGTCGATGTCGCTCCTGGCCTCGCCCGGCGGCTCCGCCGCCTTCCAATGCCACTGGATCCAGCGCGAGGAGTTCGTCAGCGACCCGTCTTCCTCGGCGAAGCACGTGGTCGGCAGCATGAAGACTTCGGTCTGGATCTTCGTCGGATCGACGTCGTTGTGCTCGCCGTGGTTCTCCCAGAAGGCGGCGGTCTCCGTCTTCAGGGGGTCCATGACGACCAGGAACTTCAGCTTCGACAGCGCTTCCATCAGCTTCTTCTTGTTGGGGAACGAGAGAAGCGGGTTGAAGCCCTGGCAGAAGTAGCCGTTCATCTTGCCCTGGTGCATCAGCTCGAAGGCGCGAAGAACGTCGTAGGTGACGTCGAGCTTGGGCAGCCAGTCGTAGGCCCAGTCGTTGTCCTTGGTCGCCGACTTGCCGAACATCGACTTCTGGAAGCTGACGAAGAACTTGCCGTAGTTCTGCCAGAAGCTCGTCTGGTTCGGGCGGAGCGGCTTGAACTGCCGCGTCCGCATGTATGTGGCGTAGTCCGGCTCGCGGTCATTCGCCAGGGTCAGATAGCCCGGGAGCAGATTGCTCATCAGGCCGATGTCGGTGAGGCCCTGGATGTTCGAATGCCCGCGAAGCGCGTTCATGCCGCCGCCCGGGACGCCGATGTTGCCCAGCAGCAGCTGGACCATCGCCATCGCGCGGATGTTCTGGCTGCCCTTGGAGTGCTGGGTCCATCCGAGCGCGTACATCGAGGTGTGCGAGCGGTCGGGCGTGCCGGTGGAGGCGATCATCTCCCACGCCTTCACCATCTTGTCCTTGGGCGACCCGGTGATGCGGGACACCATGTCGACGGTGTAGCGGGCGTAGTGCTTCTTCATGAGCTGGTAGACGCAGCGCGGGTCCTGCAAGGTCGGGTCGACCTTCGCCATTCCCTGCTCGTCCAGCTCGTACTCCCAGTCGGCGCGGTTGTAGTCGCGCTTCTCCGCGTCGTAGCCGACGAAGAGGCCGTCCTGGAAGCCGAAGCCCGGCTTCACGATGAAGGCCGCGTTCGTATAGAGCGCGGTGTACTGCTTCTGGGTCTTGTCGTTCTCGAGGATGTAGTTGATCAGGCCGCCGAGCCAGGCGATGTCGGTACCCTGCCGGATCGGGCAGTAGTGATCGGCGACCGACGCCGAGCGCGTGAAGCGCGGGTCGACGACGATCAGCTTGGCCTTGTTATGGGCCTTCGCCTCGGTAACCCACTTGAACCCGCAAGGATGCGCTTCGGCGGCGTTGCCGCCCATGATGGTGATGACATCGGCGTTCTTGATGTCATTCCAGCCATTCGTCATCGCGCCTCGACCGAACGTAGGGGCCAAACTGGCCACCGTGGGTCCGTGTCAGACTCTTGCTTGGTTGTCGAAGACGACCATCCCCGACGAGCGCACGACCTTGTAGGTCAGGAACGCGGTCTCGTTGGAGGTGGCCGACGCCGCCAGGAATCCCGTGCTGGTCCAGCGGTTGACGGTGACACCGTCGGAGTTCTTGGCGATGAAGTTCTTGTCGCGGTCTTCCTTCATCAGCTTGGAGATGCGCTCGAGCGCGAACTCCCAGCTGACCCGCTTCCACTCGCGCGAGCCCGGCGTGCGGTGCATCGGGAACTTGACGCGGGTCGGCGACTTGATGAAGTCGAGCAGCGCCGCGCCCTTCGGGCAGAGCGTGCCGCGGTTGACCGGATGATCCGGGTCGCCCTCGACGTGGATGACCTCTGGCCGTGCGTTCTTGGCGCGATCGCCCTGGCTGTAGAGGATGACGCCGCAGGAGACCGAGCAGTACGGACACGTGTTCCGCGTCTCGGTGGCCCGGCTCAGCTTGAACGGACGGACGGAGGCGGCGACCGCCTCGCCCGTGCCGAAGCCGAGCGCCGCAAGCGAGGAGCCGGCCAGTCCGGTCCCCGTCAGGCGGAAAAATCCACGCCGACTGAGCGTCATGCTGTCCCTCCCGAAAGTCGCGGCGGGACCCCCCGGTCCTCTTCCGCGTCTCATTATTTCTTTTCGCGGAATAGGCTACTGCCGTCCGCGCCGGACCGTCAACCTAACGGCGATCACGACTTGTTGTCGTTCAAATGGCTAAAATTATTAGGGGAACCAGGGCAATCGGGGCACTTTGACGCCGTCGCCGGGCGCATTCAATCGCGTGTGATCGACGATTCTGGCGGGCGATCGAGCGGACCCACGGGACAGCGTCAGCCGGCCAGCGCCGATCGCAGCGTCTCGGCGATGTCGAAGGCCGAAACGCCCGGAATGTCGAAGCCGAGGTCGCCGATCGCGGCCGCGATCTCGGCCTCCATTTCGGACCGGGCCTCCAGCGACAGGCCGACGAGGCGCGCGGCGAGCCGCTCGAGCCCGTCGGCCGGAAAGCAGGTGCCATCGCCGGTCAGTTCGAGATCGCGAATGCGCCCGTCCTGCTCGACCAGTCGCGCGCGGACCAGCCCGGCGGCGGTCCGCCGCTCGCCTTCGGTCAGACGCACGCCCTCGGCCAGCTTCACGCCGCCGGCGACAAGTTTTCGGCCGCGCTTTTGGATCCAGGTCTCGTCGCCATGGCGTGCGGCGGCGGCGTCGATCGCCGTCTTTTCCAGCGGAGTCGGCTGGTCGTAACCCGGTGCGCATTCGAAGCACGCCGCGACGTGATCGAGGAACAGCGTCTTCACGCGATCTCGCGTCGGCAATGCCGGCAAGAGCTCGCGCATGGTCGCCATGTGCTCGGCGAGGCCGCGACGGAGCAGGTCGCGGAAGGCCTCGTCCGGGACGCGGAGGGCTCGTGCCATCGTCTCGCGATCGAAGTCGAACAGGAAGCTGCCCGCGACCACGACCGCCTCGCCGATCTCGGCGGACGCGGTGGCGCCGAGCTTGCGTCCGCCCGCCTGCACGTCGCCGGGCGGGCGATGGGTCGCGGCGATGCCGAGATCCGCATAGGTGGCGACGACCGGCGCGACGAAGCGACGGAAC